>NZ_KI912152.1:0-168835 GCF_000517105.1 Fischerella sp. PCC 9605
AAGAATGTGGTGACAACGGATGTGAGTCGGTGGTTTACTTGGGCTAGAAAGCACCCTAGCAGCAATCGCCCTCCTCACAAGCAGTGGTGTATACGCCTTCACTCTTTGGCGGTGGATGTGCGCTCAGAGGATGCGACTGTTTCTGATGATGGAGTAAGGAGGGCTTACGCTCCGAACAAAACTGCCAACTTCACTCCTGGGGAGGACTATCACCTGAAAAGCGTGTGAAGCGACACTCGCAAAACTCTAGTTGCACCTTGAGCTAAAAGAAATTATAATTAGTGCAGTTAAGAATTTGAGCAATGTTTTACACCGAAGTAAACAGTATCCCTAAGCATCAGGAAATCATTGATACTGAAATTAATTAGCAAAACAAGGGGTGCTCTTTCGTTATCGCTCGACACCCTGGACTGATGTGATTCCATCCAAATCTCTCAAATCGCATTTCCTAATCATGGCACTTCCCAAAAGCTCTAAAAAAACCATTCGTAATTTAGTCCCCAACGAAGCACCAGATAAACCGAAGGAATTAATTAAAATTGGGGTTGGTTTGCGCCCCGACCAAATTGAAGCACTTGATAAACTCCAAGGTTCACGCTCGTATTTTGTTAGGCAATCGGTGGATTTATATCTGAGATTAATCAACCAAGCCCATGACTAATCTTCAAGTCACTCAAAAGCATAAATACAACTGGATTGTCACCATCAAAAATGAATAGCGCTCTTAGAACAGACCTAGATGAAACCAACACAAAAGGGCAGCCTTATTAATTTTCGATTCGCCCACGGATTGATTACTAGGGAAGGCAGAGCGGCATTCTGGCGCTCTGCCAAAACTGCCTTTTTTTCTAAAAGTTTTATCCCTGACTAACAGAATTATTGATTCTATTCACTCTTACTAAAGTGCTAAAATAATGGCTGTTATTGACACCAATCGTTCTTACACCTTCAGTAATTATTCAGAACTTAGAATTGACCCAATTGATTTAGCTGAATACTTTAGCTACAGCATTAGGCGAACAACATTACAATTACCCCAATACCAAGGCGCTATCAATCGTCTAGAAACACTTACCGCAGACATTAACGATATTCTGCCGCGCCTGGTGACGATGAACGAACAGGCAAAACGAGAAATGCTTATTGCGCCCATAGTTAGGACAGTTGTTCAAGTTGCTGATGCTCTTGTACGCGTTGAATATCCTGTTAATGTTTCCAATCAATTACAAGGGAACCTTGACTATTTACTCAGCATTGATAATCTTGGTCAGCTTTTAGTTATTGAAGCTAAACGCGACGATCTAGACTACGGCTTTACTCAACTAATTGCAGAATTGATTGCCCTCGACCTATGGGAGCGATCGCCCAAAGTTGAACAACAACCCGAATTAGTTGGAGCAATCACTACAGGACAGATTTGGCAGTTTGCAGTCCTTGATAGAGAAGCCAAACATCTTGACCAAGGATTAGATTCATACGTTTTGCCAAGAGATATTGAAACTCTGCTTAGAATATTAGTCCAATCTCTTACTAGAAAACAGCAGATTTAAAGACGAACGTCTAACAACAGTTTGATAACATCACCAAAATTCTACCGAAAAGCATAATAAATGGAACAAACAAAGTTTAATTGTCCGAGTTATTGAGTACTAAATCCCCGGCTAAGGCGGCTTGAGAATTTCCTGAACGGGTATTAGGATTAACCCAGAACCTTGGAGCGGGAGTGGTCAACAAACATTGGGGCAATGTGCGTTTGAGTGATCGCTCGTGTTAAAGAGGCGCTGCACCCCTGCTGGTGCGACAACCTCGCTGGCTTGTTTATCAACAGAGAAACGTAGTGGGGCGAAGGCGAAGAATGTGGTGAATGCGCTTTGTCAGTGCTCCCTTTAATTGGGCGAGTCAACTCCCAAGGCAGCGTTCGCGCTCCGAACAAGCACTCGTGTATACGCCTTCACTCTTTGGCGGTGGATGTGCACGCCCCGTCAGGCGGCGGTTTCTGATGAAGGAGTAACAAGGGCTAGAGCCGTATTTCATCGCTCCCAACAGTGGGTAGATTGTGCCAGTGCTACTCCATCTGGTACGGTCAGGCATTACCTTGAGGAAACTATCATGCCAAATCGTCGCAACCAAACACCAAACTGGCAACCCATCAGTCAATTGCCTCTCATTGCCAAGATGATTGATGATGGATTAGTAGATGCTGTTAAGCAATATGAAACTCTACAACAAGCATCCACTCACCCTCACATCCTGGATGATTACACGGTGGGGCGGGTGATTAAATTATATAGTGAGCAGGTAGAATTCCTTGACCTTTATGCAGAACAACTAGCCAGGTGGAAGACACTCGACTTGAATGCTACCCAAAAAAAGGAAATCGCGAGACTAACAGAGCAGTTAGAAAAACGATTAAGGAGCAAATGCTGCGATTTTGGCTTTGGCTAACCAGTTAAAAGACCGAACGATTGAAAAGGTGCTGGAGAAATCCGACCTGGAAATGGGACTGGATGTGTTATTAGGTCAGATGAAGTTTTAAAGGGGGCGATCTTTTTTGCGATTCAAGAGCGTTGATACTTTAGTTACATTAAGCACCCCAGGCACGCTCGATAATTTTAAGAATCTGCCATATCTTCTGGCTTTATCTCAAACAAAGTAGAAGCAACAGAAAGATGATATTCTTCACCTGTATCTTTTAAGTTGTATTGAACTATAAAACGCTTAATCTTCGCAAAATATTGATTTTTTCTAGCCATGAGTTCAGAGATAATTTCTTTGACTTCTTGTTGAGCTTGCTTGTCCCCTTTAAAGATTTTTTCTTCAAAGATAGCGCGATCGCGCATTCTAATCTAAGTGGACGCCTTCCCCATAACTAAAGTTTTTATACTATTCCCTGTTAAGAGTTAAGAGTTAAGAGTTGCCTTTTAATTACTTATTTTGCAAGGAGCCGAAATACATTGAAACTTAATTAAGAGGTGTATCTACTACACCCCACACATCAAACCTGTTTGGAGAATCGCAAAAATGAAAGAACATGAAAAACTAGAAAAATGGCAGAACCGATGGGATGAATTAGCCAGACAAATAGAAGATATACCTCTTGAAGAATTGCCAGAAAAATACATCTATCAAATCATTATCTTAGAAGAACAAATTGAAAATCAAGAAACAGAAATTAGTGAATTGAAGTATTTTATAGAAGTTTCAAAAGCCAAAACTAAAGATGACAAACGTGGTTTATTTATCTATTTAATCATTTCATTTTTGACAATTGGGTTTTTGTTGTTTCAATTAGTAAATACCAAACAAGAGTATCAACAAAAGCTAGAACGTTGCAAGACCAATACAACTCTGTGTAATCAAAATACGAGCGAGCAGTTAGGCATGAACTACACTAGCTAACTGCAATCATTTAGGAAATGACTGTAACTGGGTGCATTTACCACACCCCGATACAAAAATAAAAAGTCACTTTTTAGGTAATAATGACTGTTATTCTAAACTATCCAGCACTATTTGAAGTTGTCCGAACTTAGCAGCAATACCTTAGACTTTTAATTAAATTATCCCTTTGACGTATCTTTCAAGAAACACATTCCGTAGCGTTGGAAATAGGGATGAGTTCTAAGCCAAAAGCTTGAGCTTTTTTCTTTAGGTTTTTCAGCGTGCGCTCTCGATATTGTTGCTCGTAAGCATCAATACCAGGGTCAGTATAGCGATCGCTGCTATGTCCAAAGGCGATAAAAAATGCGTGCGAGTTTATGAGCAGTAGCGGTGATTGCCTTTGGAGCGCCCATCCGGGATTGCATACGACGGTAGTAAGCACCACTAGCAGAATGACTACGGCATAGGGTTTGTGCAGCCATACGCAAGGCAGTCGCAGCACGATTAGCAACAGGACGAGTTTTAGAGCTTTTAACTTTACCACCAGTAATACGACTACCAGGACACAAAGGGAGCCATGAGGTAAAGTGCTTGACTGTGGGAAAGCGTGTTGGGTCTAAACTAAGCTCAGACACTAATACCAGTACAGTTAAAGCACCACTACCGTCAACAGCTGTAAAATCAACACCACTAATACGATATAAATGGGTACGCAAATCAAACTCACGATGTAATTGTATATTCATTTGAGTCAAAGCTTTTTGCATCCTTTGTATATGGACGCAACCACTCTTAATCAAATTATCTCTTTGACGGATGTAACTGCGGAGGACACAAATTTGGTCTTCTGGACGAAATGAACCCGATAGTAAACCATAAGTATGTAATTGTTGTAACCACTGGCAATCTAATCTTTAGATTGTCCTGCTTCTGAAAATCCACAGTCCGCAACAGGCGTGCGATCGCGCGGGTCAAAGACGAATTAGTATTGTGCACCCCCAAACCGAAGGTAAACAAATCGCCATCAACAATTATCGGAGGATTGCCAGGGCTAGACTGAGGGTGTTCATTTGGGCACAAACGGGCTACTGTACTGAACTGAGGGCGTTGCTTGCGGCTATTCCACCTCATGCAACAGGCGATCACAACAATCACTCATCAGTTATCAACAAGAAAATAATGAGGCTACCTCATTATTTAATTTTGTAAAGGGCACAGTTGAAGCATGGACTGATATATAAACGCTGAAACTAGCCCTGTATAAGCTTACGCTAGATTGTAACGAAATATAAAAAGGAGTTTAAAAATGACGCAGCAAGCTATATCAACTTAAGCTAAGCAATATTTAGCTAACCGGAGATAATCAGATTTTTTTGACTTGACTTGTTCGTGTTTTCTGGTTAAATTCATTATAGAAACAATATTTGGCGCAAAATGTTTTTGAAGAACAGTACGGAGCAATTAAATTACATTATAACTTCCGTAGCATGGCGCAACTGCACCTTGAAAACCAAATATAGTAAGAGTTTCTACAGGGTAGGGTCGTAGACTACCCTTTCCCCTCACGGGGACGGAAAGCCGTTGTTTCCTTTCCTGGTGAAACGCGTAGGTCAGGATTGTGTGGTCGTAGACTACCCTTTCCCCTCACGGGGACGGAAGTCTTCGTTTCCCTCGTTATTTACGAGTGCTTCAAAGTCGTAGACTACCCTTTCCCCTCACGGGGACGGAAACCGATGAGTACTCTCCTTTGTGTTCAAACCCTAAACTTCAGGTGAAGTCGTAGACTACCCTTTCCCCTCACGGGGACGGAAACAGTTGGTACGTGTTGAGCGATAATGCGACCGCTTCAAGATAAGTCGTAGACTACCCTTTCCCCTCACGGGGACGAAAACTTGAGTAAAGCACAACAACCGAATTGGTGACATGCGTTGATAGCATGATGTCTAAGAAAAAGAGAAAATCTCGCAAAAGCTTATTCCCCTGGGAAATAGAGGATACTCTCAAGGCAGCGATCGCGCTCCGAACAAGAAATGGTGGGAGCTTTTGTAGAGGAATGGACTCTTATATTGGGGCTTAGTCCCAAGGCAGCGATCACGCTCCGAAAAAGGGGTCGAAAAAGGGGTCGTTAAGAAGCCTTCACCCCTTGCAGTGGATGTGCACGCTTGTGGTGCGGCGGTTTCTGATGAAGGAGTAAGGAGGGCTTACGCTCACACCTAACGCAGTGAAGCGCAAACGTTCTGCTTCTTCCCCCTGCTCCCTGCTCCCTGCACCCTTGCCTCTTCAACTGTCCTGCATCAGAAAATCCACAGTCCGCATCAGTGCGCCATCGCTTTTGGGATGACTGCACACGCTAAACCGAAGCTAAACAAATCGCCATCAACAATTACCGGATGATTGCCTCTTGTTGGCTGTTGGTGTTCATCTGGTCGCAAACTGGCTACTGTACTCAACTAAGGGCGTTGCTTGCGGCTATTCTTGCCGGAACAAGAGCGCGATCGCCCAACTACAATCCCAAATCCAGAGCCTACTGTTTGCATCAGCTGACTTCATACCCCCAAGCGCTTGATGCAGAAGGAAGCGCGATCGCCCGACTGAAGGAAGCACTTGCACCCCTGGTGGTGCCACAACCCAACTGCTCCCACCTCACGCCTTGCTCCAAACGCAGTCGGGCTAAGGACAAGAATGTGGTGAATGCGCTTTGTGAGTCAGTGGTTTACTTGGGCAAGGAAGCCTCCGATTGTGCTTGCGATGTCACAATAATTCAAAATTCAAAATTGTTTCTTAAATTTTGCCTGACAGAATTTTGAATTTTGAATTGGAGCAATAGGGAGGCGGTGGATGTGCACGCTTGTGATGCAGCGGTTTCTGATGATGGAGTAAGAGGGGCGATCGCGCTTGGTTTGTATCCTCGATATTTGGTAATGGTCTAACTATCGCTAATGATACGTTTGCACTAATACTATTTATACAACATAACTAAAAATCTATACAGTTGCCAAATCATACATAGATAGTAAATTTAATTAATTTCACCTCCATAAACTTTTAATAGATTTAAAGCTATGATTGTTCAACATTATGATTCAATTCAAGCGTGAAAACTACCTGCTTCGACTTTTCAAGATTAAAGAAACTCAGCTAAAAATAGCACAATCATCTAATATGGTTTATGTAGCAGAAGCATTACAAAGTCAATTGTTAGAGCTACAATCTCAATTATCACAGCCACAAGACCTTGAATTTCAAGCATTGATGAGTTTTTTAGACGATTGAAATTTCTGGCTGAACAACTTCAGAACATAGAAAAATCTCTACTACCTGCTTGCAAACATATCTAAATAGTATCAGCGCTCGCAGATATTGAAGCAGTGAATAGTGTTATAGATATGTTGATTTACTTCTGGTAACTGTTGTTGCCAAGTGTTTTATTTTTGGCTTTTCAACACATCTGTAACACTAGCCATTACAGATAATTAATTTAAACGCTAATCCATCACTTTTTTTCAACAAAATCTTTTAGGTTCGACAGCAACAAATCCCAAACATTGAGCATTTCAAGATACATCTTTTCAGACTTCAAGTTTTTGTGTTCCAGTTTGAGATTGGTGACATTATCAGTTTCTTTGAGTGTATAACAAATAGTCAAATGGTTTTCTGGTACTCTATCTGTACCGTGATTATCGCTCCAGTAAGTGTACTGAAATTTTTCATTAGGCAATAAGACTTCAATTTTTCCGTAATCCGTAAAATCTTTGTCTCCATTACTTCCCTTGAGGATAATCTCACTACCAACTTCCCAAGTCGATATAACTTCTTTGAGGGGATAATATTGGACAATCTTGTCTGAGTTCGTCAGTGCATCAAATAGGACACTTGGCGGCACATTGATTGATAAATCTTTTTCTATTGCAAATGTTGTCATAATTACTCTGCTTTAGTGCTCAACGTCATCCCAGAGATTTTAGAGTATTGTCTGACGAGGGATTTAATGTGTTAAAAAATAAGCCAGCCTTATATTTTTTCGACAAGCCTCCTGATTTATTTATCTAGGCCACAAATATTTATCTAAACAACAACAACAAGGTAGATAATTTTGGGCGTTTAGAGACGTTGTGGAAAGTATATTTAACTTATTCGACAACGTTCACTCTTGACATAAGCCAACGAAAACGCCTGGATATTAGCAACGTTGTGGAAAATATACACATCGTCAAAGGCTTAATTTGTTGACTTTGTGGACATTATGGTAGAGATAAATTTATCGGTGAGGTCGCCAACTGCCCTACTGGGCAGTTGGCAAGGCTGGCTTATTTTTTAAAAGGAGGAATGCGTGACCAATCATTTCAAAACCACTCAGTGATTTTTTATTTGGAAGTTCCTAGAGTCCTTCAACTTACTTTGTCTATCCTTCCTAAGACAGACTTTGCCAGTTCACAGATCAGTTAATATTCAGATCAGTATACTCGAACTAAATCTTGGTAATTCATACAGTTTCTAGCTCCTTTGGAGCGGCTTCGCCGCCCTTAAGTTGCGCTTTGTGCTCATCGCACTCTGGCGAAGCCTTCGCCGTTCCTTTCACTGAGAATGCTGATAAGGACACTACTGGTTAGACCGCGTTCTTACGGCGATCGCTCATTTTAGATCTGGTTGTTGGGCGGCATGAAGTAGCGTTTAGGCACTGAGCGTGAGTAGTTGCCGCGACTGTTCGCTTATTGCCAAATTAGGGGAGAAAGCGAGGTATAAAAATGTCAGCAAAAAGTCCTGAAGAAATCTGCCGCCTTTTCCAGCAGTATATGGGCCAAGGCGATATTGACTCAGTACTTAGCGTCTACGACCCGGAAGCGGTCTTTCTGAATCAATCAGGCGAACTAAAGAAGGGCGAGGAAGAACTCAGACAGGAATTGACCCCTTTTGCGACGGTGAAGGCTATCTTTGATTTCAACATCAAGCAGGTCATCCAATCAGGCGACATCGCACTGATGCACACTGAATGGAAGATATCCTCGCCGCAGCAAATGTCCGTGTATGCGATCGAGGTCGCCCGCCGTCAGCCAGACGGTTCGTGGCGCTGGCTGATCGGCGACCCCTTTACCATCGGCAGGCTGGCTGCTTGGTGAAACACTGATATGAGTACTTCCATGTTTGATGGTTTCACCTTAGTGCAAATCAACACTCAAGCAACGACAATCAACCTCTTTTTATCCTAATGCGCCGTCGAACAAGTCATTGCAGTGCGATTGCAGTTTTTGTAGATTTTGTTGAGTCCACCAAACCCATTCAATTACGGATGACGGATGGTAGTAACTTGGAGTCCCAAATGTAAAGTCCTTTTTGTGAAGGCACTCTTGAGAATCGTCCGGCGCGATAACCCCGCGACAATTCACTTAACACATTCGATTTTACTTGTTGCACTTGCGATGGGTTGAGTTTTCCGTATAGTTCGTTAATCACTTCAGCCACATCAAAAACTTTTCTGGGATTCTGTTGCAGCAACGAAGTAATCGCATCAATCAAAAATTTTCCTTCAAACTCTCCTTGCATTGGAATAGTATTAGTTTTCGCCTGTGATGAAGGTTTTTTGTCTTTGTTTTTCTCCTGCTTAGAAGACTTCTTAGAAGAACTAGTACTCTTCGAGTTGAGCAGTTTTAAGTCCAAAGTAAAATGCCCAGGCTTGCCAGGAACCAAAAACCATTTGCCGCTTTCTCTGCCATGAGTCAACGTAGATTGAACTCTGCCTTTTACTACTTTGAATACATCTGGCTCTAACTCACCATACAGCAATCGCACGAGCATATCTATGTGACACATACTGCCTGCGTATTGTTGCAATATTTTTTGGATTGCTTCGCTGCGGCTTAAAGACTGATACTCCAAGAGCATCGGAATATCTGATCTGGAAAGCGAATTGGGTTGAGTATCTGAAGATGTCTCTATAACCGTAGATGTTGACGCTGGCTCCTCAGATGAGTGCGTGGATTCATCTGATGATTCATTTATCTCTAAATCATTTGTTTGTGAAACTTCGGATTTGTTAGGTTCTACTAAATCGGGCGAAGAGTCAGTAATTTTATCGCTGTTTTCTGACAATGATTTTTCTTCGTCAACAGTTGTAACTACCTCATCGGTTACTAACGGCATCTCGATATTTTGATTTGATTGGGAGAAATTCTCTACCTCCTCTTCATTTGTTTGTGCAACAAAGCCATTGACAGGTTCTACTAAATTAGCTGAAGTTTCAGTAATGTTATTACTATTGCCTAACAACCCATTTTCACCCACATGATCAGGCAATATCTCAGTTGTCACTGAGGCTGTTGAGTGCTTGTTTTCAACGCTTGATTGTGAAGACCAGTTGGATAATAATGCTTCTACGTGCTTGAGATTCTCTAAAGCTGAGGTGTATAACTTTTCGTATTTTTCTACGCTTTGAGCATAATAGTTTCGTAATTCCAACAATGGAGCGACCAAACTTTCTGGCGGCGGCTGTAATTGCGATTGACTATTCATAAACTTTTAGTTTTACCAAAACCACTATCCCTTCTAGTAGTGGTACATTTTTGTTGCTCGTGCTCGTCAAACTAGCCCATCAAAGGCTGCTGCTAGTTCAAGATGTACACTATTACCGGATGAATATATTGATAATAGCTTTTTATCATGCCAACTTACTAGACACATGGATGATAGTGATAAGAAGCGATCGCTTCTGGCGTGAAGGAACTTGTTGGAGTCTCTCTAATTACCAATTAGCTATTACCCATTACCAGGATCGCTACGCGCAACTATATCTTGGACGAATCCCCGTTATTAATATCGGGGAGTGTTCTCAAGATTGTCTCCAATCATCAAGCCCATACTTGAGATAAATGAAGACAAAGCAGTAGCATGAGTAAAAACTTGTTTTTGCAAATATAAAATGCCCTTGTTGGGGCGTTGGAGAAGAATGTGGTAAAAAATTTTCCCGAACGCCTGTCAGAACACGGGAGTTAACCAGATTGCCAATCTTACAGTTAGCTCTGTTCTATTCAAAAAATTCTTGTCTAAGTGAGGTTTTTAACCATTCAGGTAGCTCACGCACTTTTTGGGTAACTTTTCCATTTTCAATGGTTAGTACTTGTTGATACCCTTGTAATGTTGAGTTATCAAAGATTAAAATCTGGTCAGCCTGCTGTATTGCTATTGATAAATTAGACAGGCTGCGTGTATATCTACGCCGAATGTCTTCTTCCGGTACGTTGTGTCCACCCTGTGCAACTCTAGTAGCAACACGTTCGTTTGCTATTTCTACATTATCGATTCCAACATAAATAAGGTTGACTTGCCACCCTTTTTGTCTAGCCTCTGCCATCATCCGCAGATATGTGTGGCCAGATAGTGTTGTTTCTACCGCAAAGCTTTCATTATTGGTCAGGTAAGCACGAGCGCGTTTTATTGCTTGTCTTCCACCAAGTATTGCTGCTGCTTGGGGATCATCAGGTCGAAGTTGTCGTGCTTCTTGATCCGGATCGATAATTGGTACTCGCAAAGCTTCTTGAGTTGCACGAGTAAAGGTACTTTTACCCGACCCATTTGGCCCAGCAATGATAGTTAGGGTAGGTTTTGGTTGTGTCATCGACTCTTAACTTCACGAATTATTTCTCGTGTTCCGTCTGAGCGCAATTGATATTCAAAGCAACGACCATCTGATAATTCCATGATCGGTACACCTTTTAGAGAATAAAATATTGGGCGACCAGCAACTTTATGTTTGCTAATTTCTTTTTTCACGCCTTCTTGTGCTAGCCGAGAGAGTTCTTTTCCCCATCGAGAGAATTCACTTTGTTTACCGTTATCAGACTCAGTATTTCCTTGTATCATCTTAATTTTTCCCCTAGTTCAAGCCCAGATAGAACTGGTTATTTCAGTTTATACTTTAACAAATCGTTGAACGATGCTGTTAAAGTCATAATACAAGCACATAGTCAGACGAATTTTGAGGCTCAATAATTCCGAGTTTTTCTGAAGTCATCCAAACTTCAAGTACCTTCAACAATGTTGCAAATCTTCAGGCTGAGCAGCTTGTCGCAGACATCGCTCCTGTCAAACAAGCACTTGCACTCCTGGTGGTGTGAAAATCCAACTGCAAAGGTTCACGCCTTGTGAGCGGGTGAGGAGGGACTTCGTTTCCCCTCCACAAATGTAAAAGAAACTAAATTCATAGGGATAAAAAGCACGTTGAGCCACTCCCCGACCTGAAGGTGCGGGGATTCATGCCACATCCCCAGCTAGCTTTTCGCCCGTATTGGCTATCTGGCTAGAGGTTATTGGCTGATTGGAGAACCGTTCTAAGGGAGAATCAGACTTCCTGCTTTCGGACGCGCCTACTTGCTTACGGTTTATTGAATGTTGCCATGCCTCCAATAAGAGCGGCTCCGCCCGTGGATACTCGTTTACAGCATCCTGCAACGACAACATATCTTCCTGATTAACATGTCTACTCAAGAATGCACTGAATAAGTCCCGATGATGGGGAGCAATGCCCGTAACATCGTAGTGGACTCGCTCTGACAGCGATTTCTTGGTGCGGCTACCGTCTAAATGAGTTTGAGACAGTGCAGTCGATGAAGTAGAGAAGCGTTGAAATGAACCGCCAGCATTCTCAGCTTTGCGTTTCAATTCTGATTGAACAAAACCTGGGGACTTAGCAGATATAGCCTTGCCATATCGTTTTTGCCATCCCTTCACACTTACCTTTTCGGTTTTAATATCTTTGCCATGTCTCAATATTTCGTTGACAACACGTCGGTTTTGAGACTTGGCATAAGCCGTTTTACGACGCTCCAATTCGCGCTTTCTTTGTGCAACTCGGATATAGTTTTGAGACTTTTTCCATTGGAGCTTACCTTTTTTGACCTTACCTTTTTTAGTAACAGTTTTTCGTCCTTTGCGCGCCTTGAAATTAGGCTCATAGTTATCAGGATTTAAGCCACGAGATGAACGTTGCATCTTTCGTTGCAGTTGGGTTATTTCTTTGGTGAAAGTTGGTACACCTTCAGCAAAAGGTAATAATCCAGCAGCATTGTCACCAACAAAAGCAATGTTGGAGATATTTAGGTCTAAGCCAATCAAACCTTCTGCAACTTTGTTTTTTGGCTTTTGAAATGGCGTTCCCTCCAAAACAAGCTGCACAAACCAACGGCGTTTACCATTTAGCTCACGCCGAATAATCCTGCAATATTTAACTGGACAAGACAAACCATGCTTGATGACCTCATTATCAAAATCAGCGATTGCTTTGAACTCAAGCTCAGCCCAAACAACTCGGTCTTTCTTCCATTTAATACCTTGCTTGTTAGTCTTACCTTCAACTGAGCGAAACCGATTTTGGACTTTGAACCGAACATCTTTGGCTCGACCAAATAGAACACGCTCAACTGCTTTGAATGCACGAGTTGCTAATTTTTGTTGAGTTTGAGCATCTATGTTTTGAGCAATCCATTTTGAATCTTTAGCTGCTCGATTCGCGTAAGCTTGTAAGTCATAGTCAGTAAATCGGTATGCGTCACGTGCTTTACTAAAAGCAGCACTTCGCTCTTTTTTATTGTCTTTCGGTATCTTCCTAGCTACTTGATATGCCTCTGACTTACGTACTAATTCCATCCGCGTTTTTGCTTCTCTTAGTACATTGTTATACAGCCGCATAGCTGCGTCGAACTTTGCTTGTAGTTGCGAATCTTGCTTACTGTCTACCTTTAACGGCAATTCCAATACAAATGATGTTTAGTACTCCGAGGTATATCTAATCACCTCCTTGCCTGTTTATAGCCCATTGACTTATACAATAACCTAGACTAAGATACCTGTCAATAGGTTCCGGCTATATACAAGATAATCATGAAAGAAAGTGATAGAAAATACCGACATAACAACCATTCAGTGGGTTCAGCAACGGTACATCTCATTTGGATTCCCAAGCGTAGAAAACCTGTTTTAGTCCAAGAGGTTAAACTTCGATTGAGCCAAATATTAACTGAGGTTGCTAACGAAAAAGGATGGATAATCAAATGTTTGGAAATTGCCCCAGACCATGTTCATGTCTTAGTTGAGCATGACCCAGAAACACCCATCAATTCGATTGTTAAAGCATTTAAAGGTAGGTCATCTCGGTATCTTAGGCAAGAATTTCCACATTTACTCAAGTTACCAACACTGTGGACTCATGCATATTTCTACGACACAACAGGCAAAGTTAGTTCATCTGTAATTGAGAGATACATCAATGACCCACATCATTACAAATAAGGCAGTTAAAACTGCCCGTGTCGCCTTTCCACCTCGCTTATGTCGTTTTTAAAGTCTACAACGTAGATAAGCAAGTGATTATACGCTGTTGTCATTTTCTACAACGTTTCAAGTGGATACTGAGCTAACATCTCCGAAAAAGGTATCCACTTTTCATCGTTAGTGTAGATCATGATGCCGTCTTTAGTAGTTTGACTAGCTTGAATTAATCTCTTTTGCTTGGCTTTTGGATACCATTCACTGAATAAGTCTAACTCCGATTTAATTTGAATTTTCCCATTGGGTTTCCATCCTTGCTCAATAGCTGTTTTCAACCAACCTCCAGGTTTATCAACATCACCATCAGAGATCGCTTCTTTTAAAGCTTCTATCGCATCTAAAACAGTTTCTAATGATACGGATTTAATTGTTTTAGTTAAAGTTGAATTAAGTTGAATACCTAAAGAATCAAGTTGTTGTTTAACTTTGTCACTAATATTTGAACGCCCTGCTCTTTTCTTTTCTAATGATGTTACTTTAGGATTTTCTACTGTTACTGCTGTAAATTGTTGTAGTTGTTGGCGGCATTCCTCTAATTGTTGTTTGAACTCTGCATTCTCAGACTTGAGTCTTTCTGCTAACTCCTCAGCACCTTGTAAGTGATAAACCCTACCAGCTAATCCTTCATTAACTCTACGAAGTCCTTCTATTTCTGCTCGTAACTTCTTGTTTTCTTCCCTTAAAGTGGAAATAATTACTGATTTAGAATTATCTGATGCTACTGGAGGTTGTTTAGATTTAGGTTTTTGTTTCTGCTGGTCACGCAGAGCTTCAATTCTGTTTCTTAAATCTTCCTGCTTGTACAAGTAAGCAGTCGATACATTGGCAGATTGAGCAACAGATTTAAAACTGACTATTTGACCCTGTTTTATCATCCTCTCAAGTGCTTTTTCTACTCGTTCTGCTGATTCTTTAGCTTTCTGTGCTGCGCTAGAGCGTAATGCTTCTATCTTCCTATTAGTCATTGTCTGCCTCCAAGGTTTTAATCACTTTCTCTAAGTTCTCTTTGATAGGCATATTCTTATGAACTTGTAGCTGCCAACCGCAATTCTGAGCTTTCTCTAAAACATTGTTGGTACGCTCTAAAGTGTCTTTTAGGACAGGCAGGAAGTTTTTATTAGTTCTCCAATGAGGACAGTTATAGCAACCATCAAAACCAGGAATATCGCAATCACCTAACATTTTGGGTCTAGCACAGTAGCCATGTTCTAATGCTCTGGCTTGTACATTTTTTTTGAACCATTCTAAATCATCATTACTAGAAAGCACCGTTTCGTCTAATTCAGCCGTCTCACCCTGGAAATTAACTACTCTTGATTCATGATATTTTTCTATCTCTTTTCTAAGCGTTTCGTCATGAATATGGGCATATACCATAGTCATTTCTGGTGATTCATGTCCTAAATATATTTGGACAATATGTTGAGGCACACCATTGTTAATCATTCGTGTACCTACCGTGTGGCGAAATTGGTGACTTTGAAAGTTCCAAATTTTTCCAGTTGAATCTGTAATGTTATATTTATGTGCTAATTCTTTTAAGAATCTAGTAAATTTTTCTTTTCTCATTGGCTGCGGCTTGGGAATAAAACTTTCTGTAAAACCAAATTTACCTTTCTGATAATGTTCTTGACCACAAAAAAGATAATCAAAATCTTTCAAATATTGAGAAATGTATTCTTGTTGCTCTTTAATTACCTTTGCTAACTCAGGCGAAATTGGTTTAGTATCTTCTTTATTCAATTTCCAATTTGTATATAAAATGAAACAACCTCCATTTGGTGTTTCTTGTAAACAATTCAAGCGGAGCGTTACTAGTTCTGAAACTCGAAAGCCGCATTCTTGATGAACAAGTACCATCCGCATTACTGGTTCAGGTAATTTATCTAAATGTTCATTTAGTTGCCGCATGACCTCTTCTGGAATATATCGAGGCAAAGGTTTTATTTTTTTAGGATAGTCATCATCTGTAATTAAGTAAGGTGGTACTGTGAACCAGTTATTCCTTACTCCAGTCTCTAGGAATAGCCTTAAAGAACCAATGTATTGCCTCGCGTGTTTTAAACCTCTTATAGTAGTTAAATATTCTAAAATTACATTACGGTCTAATTCAGAGATGGTTATCGCTGGATATCTGTCTAACAAAAATTTAGAAAAACGGTTTATATGACTTGTGTGATTCACTATTGAACTAAATTCGCTACGATTTGCAATAAATCTAATAAATCTGACAAATCCTTCACGTAACCAAGGTTGATATATTTTATCCAATCCTATGCTTTTGGAACGGTAATGGTACTTATGAGCTATTCCCAATTCTTTAGCAGTAATTGAATTTTGTTGATATCTTTTTCTTTTTATCACGCCTGAAATCGTGAAACCGTAATTGCAAGATTTACACTTGTATCTTTGTACTCTTGTTGTTTTCCTTTTATCAGTGCCATCTTTTCTAAAATCAGTGCTTTGACAGCGAGGGCAAGCAATTCCATCTAATAATTCTTCCTCTACAATTTGTAAATTATTCCTCTCAAATTCTTGTATTTGGTTAGTTGAATTTTGCTTTTGCATTTATTCTTGCTCCTTGCTTTGACTTTGCAGATATCGTCTATACTCTTTTTCTAGGTCGTCATTTGTTAGGTGAACATAATTATTAATTGTCGTTTGAATATCAGCATGACCCAAGCGTTTTTGAACGTGTGCCATATCCCACCCTGCTCTAATTAATTCTGTTGCATGAGTATGCCTTAATAAATGAGGGTTTACTTTAATTCCTGTCTTACGAGATAGTCTTCTAAACAAGCTATCAACTGTTTTGTATTTCAAAGGCTTGCCGATTTCTCCCTTTCCTGGAGCTTTTATAACTACAAAAACAAAGTCACAATCAATATCTTCTGGATACTCATCAATTAAATAAGCTGAGTACCATTGCATTATTTCTTTGCTAACATGAACTGTTCGCTCTACTCCAGACTTAGCTCTCACAAGGTTAACGTTATCTAATCTTGGTATGACATGAATTTCATTGGTTTTACCAGTAACCATATCTTCATGCCTTAACCCTAACGCTTCACCTATTCGTAGCCCTGTTTCGTATAGCAACCTAATTAGAAATTTATCACGTAATACGTTACAAGCTTCTATCAAAGTGTTAACTTGCTCAGGTGTTAAACATCCAGGAAAGGTCTTTGGTTCCTTAATTTTTAATAGTCTTGTTTTAACCTCTTTGCCTTTACTAATGTGGTGTAAAAAAGGCTTATATTTACGCCCTGGCTGTAATTGGTAGCGATAAGCATCTACATCAACATTAGCCCCTATACGCTCTTGAAACTCATAAAATCCACAAATAGTTGTTAGGCAATGATTAATAGTTTTCTCGGAGCGTTTAGAAACCTGCGATTCAAGAGATAAAATGCCAGAATTAGGGTTTCTTAACCAGTGGATAAAGTTTGACAACTGCTCTAAATTAATTTCAAGCCAATTTAACTTTGAATCCCGTAAAAACTCCCAGAATAGTTTGAGATTGTGAGCATAAGTCTGAATCGTGTTAGGAGAACGCCCCACACTATCTAAGTAATGCAGGTATTTTTGGATTGGCTCAATGGGCAAATAATTGTCATCCAGAACCATCCAAACCGGACGTTCTCTGTCTGGGAGGATACCTTTTTGGACTTTCATCCTCACCTACCCTTAATATCGCTATTTACGTTATAGACTTAGATTACTATTGTTCTTGTACATAAAAACAACGTAGTGATAAAACTTAATATCAGCTACGCTGTTGTTGTTGTTGTTATTTAAAATTTAATAAGATATAACCCCGATTTAAAAATACGGGGCTATCAGGCTCCCGCCTGTCTTTAGGTATCCTCAAAAGTACCCTGGCAGTTAAAACCGAAGTTTCAATGGTGCTTTATTGCCCGTTTGTGAGCGTGGTTCTGGGCTATAGCGAACAGAATATTGGTGAAGGAGCTGAATTTAAGCGTACTATCCCGTTTAGAAGAATTATATATTTATCGCAGTCCAGGTCAGGGTACATTTTCGTTCTTGAATAAATTTAGGTTCTTGGGAATGTCAAAGCAGCAAAATCAACGAAAGCGAGCAAAAGCTAAAAAAATCCAATTCAAAAATATTGAAGAATTGGAACAAATAAACCTGAATGCAGCAGGAATTGATATTGGGGCTTCCGAACATTGGGTGAGCGTACCAGCAGATCGAGATGAAGAACATGTAAGGTGTTTTAGTTGTTTTACATCTGATTTACATGCAATCGCGGATTGGTTAAAGGAGTGTGGAATTACGACAGTGGCGATGGAATCTACAGGTATTTACACCGATACCATTGTTTCAAATACTCGAAACTAAAGGATTTGAAGTAAAGCTTGTAAATGCTCACTTTATCAAAACAGTACCGGGACGCAAAAGCGATGTACTCGACTGCCAATGGATACAAAGATTACATACCTATGGCTTATTATCTGGCTCGTTTCGACTTGATGACCAAGTATGCGTACTACGTAGCTATATTCGTCAACGAGATAATCGCGCTTCGTAGTAGCACTACCCACATACAACGAATGCAGAAAGCACTATCTGAGATGAACCTGCATTTACATCAAGTGTTAAGCGACATCACAGGTGTGACAGGAATCAAAATTATCCAAGCAATAATCGCAGGAGAACGGGACCCAAAGGTTTTGGCTACCTATCGAGATCGGCGTGTTAAAAGCACACAAGCAGATATCGAAGCAGCTTTAACAGGAGACTATCGCCCAGAACATGTATTTATCCTTTCTCAAGAGCTTTCTTTGTACCAAACCTACCAAGCCCAAATTGAAAAATGCGATGCGCGAAATTCAAAAATGCTTTCTTCACTTTGAGTACAAAAACCAAGATAAACCACCTCTTGAGATTACTCGCAAAAGTCAAAAAAAAAGACGTAATGCACCCAATTTCGACTTACGCTCTCATCTTTACCGCAGTCTTCGGTGTTGATTTCACCACAATTGATGGTTTAGATGTTCTAACGGTGCAAACAATTGTTTCTGAAGTTGGACTTGATCCAAAACGTTTTAAAAGTGCCAAAAATTTTGTCTGTTGGTTGGGTTTATGCCCTGGTAGTCGTATTAGTGGTGGCAAAATTCTTAGTTCTAAAACCCGGAAAGTTGTTAATCGTGCAGAAAGCTGCGTTTCGGGTTGCTGTCCTTTCTTTAACTCGTTCCCAATCTGCCATTGGTGCTTTCTATCGTCGCAAAAAAGCTCAACTTGGTGCTCAATCGCGCTATTACTGGCACTGCCCATAAAGAGCGCTCGTCTTTTTTATCACCTTTGGTCTACTGGTGAGGTTTATCAAGCTCCTGGTGCTGATTGCTACGAACACAAACATAAGCAGCGCATAATTAATAACCTGAAGAAAACCGCTCAAAAACTCGGTTGCGATTTAATCGTTAACCCCACAGCACAAGAAGATTCTTAGAAGAAATCCGGGGATACTACCAGACACTATCCTAATCTTAATCGCTCAAACCCTCACCAATCTTACCTTATAGTCATTCACGCTTTTGCTCGCGAAAGATCTGACTAAAGGATAGGCCTCTAAACTTAATGTCTTCTAACGTCTGTTCGGCGCTCGGTTAACAAATATCCGATCGCCCCTGGCACTACAAGGGCTGTAATCAGAATGGTGGATGAGGTGCTAAGCCGACTGGAAAATGATCGCGCTTGTTCCAGTCCAGCGACAATAAATTCGACTGTGACATTAACCGCAAAAATTCCAACGGTCAGTGCACTTAGCCTGGAGAGAAAAGTTCTTAGGGAAGGAACATGAGGATTATGTATTTTTCGACCCAGGATCATTCCAGCAATGAAGCCCGCAAGACTCTGCAAACCAACAATGGTACAGCGAACTCGAAACTCAAGGGGTACATGTGTCTGAGCTAAGGTTTCTGCCAGAACTCCACCAGTACCAATTATGATTCCAGCGATCACTCCTAGTGCAGTCCACCAGAGCGATGGTTTAGCAAGTTGAGTACAAGCGATGACTAGGCAAGCCGTGACAAGACTACATCCAACCGCAGCTTGTTTGGGAGGTACGGTTCTAATCACCATCAACGATATGGCTCCTCCTGCCACACTACCGATCAACATCAGCAGTCTGTCTATGGAATTTGCATTTTGCTCAAAGTTTTGCATAGGTGTTGTAGATGGTTGTCATGATTAGTCAAGAGCTGGAATGAGGCACCAGATCGCCCCTGAGAGTAAGTGAGCATGGCAATATCACCGGGGCGCGATCATCGGGATGGATCACTGACCGCCAGCCGCCCTGCGCCTCTGAGAGCGTCTGCCCCGTGTAGTCGAGCCAGCGCTGGTTGTACCAACTGGTGTTCGCGATTGTGTCATTGTGCCAGAGTAGATCTCCAATGAGGTTGGCGATCGCCTGAAAATAAGTTTCCACCTCCCATATCGTTTCCGACCTTCGTTCTTGCTCAGCAACCCCAGCTTCCGGTAACGTTCACTGCCTGCACGTTCTGAGCCTGTCGTGGGCTTAAGAGCAGAGCAACCGCTGCAAAGTCTGCCAGACCCGTCATCACTCGCATATCTTCAGAGTCGAAATGCCGTTGCTCCGAATACGTCTGAATGCGATTGTAACACCTCACTCTCCGGATACGGCTTCCCCCTTAAGCTTCCCCTTCCGTTCGAGGAACGCGAGAAGATTGCGCTCAAGGGGGGAGGGCTTGTCTTTGAGGGTGGCAAAATGGCGAAGAAGAAGCACTGAGACTCGTTCCTTCGGAAGCTCGTCCCGAAGAAGGGAGAGGCGAGTAAGGAGTTTCGCCTGGTCACGGGCTTCCTTGTCAGTAAAGGAGAGGGGGGTCAGATCCATCGTCGGAACGTCTTCTACCGTTCGGTCGTACAGTTCTACGGTACAGACGGTACCTGAGACCTCCTTCACGATCGCCCAGTACCCCGTTCTGTCGAGCAGGAGTGAATCAGAAGAGCGGCGGACGAGGCACACCATCCCGGCTTTTAAGGGCTTCGGAGCCTCGGTGTTCGCCTCGTCGCCTACAAACTCCTTCAGAGTTTCGCGTACGACATTGATGCTTGGAGCCTTTCCCTGGGCTTTCTCAACCGCCTTGCTCCATACAAGGCGCTGAGCATCAGGAGCGAGTCCTTTCAACGGGCGAACCTGGGATTCGCTTGTCGGAAGAACGTGAACAATTTGTTCACTCCCTTCGAGATTATCTGCCACATTCGCCGCGTCGATGTAGTAGTACGCAAGGCGCTTTCCGTACCCGAACCGCGCCTCACAGTACTCCTCGAAGTTCGGATATGATTCGCGGTAGAGCCGTCTGTCTCGAATTTCTCGAAGCGCACGGGCAGCGGTAAGAAACGATTCTACGACCTCTCGCTCAAGAGCAAGAAGCCGCTCCCGCTCCTCTGCGGAAAGGGGAGTGTCTACGACCTCGGCTTCTACGATAGCAGTGGTGGTGATGGCGCTTCCGTTCTCAACTTCTTTTTCAGCTATCGTGGGTTCTGCTAGAGATGAGGATTTGGACGCTTTTTTTCTTGGCCTGGCCATGATGGTAAAACCAGTAAAGTCCTCTTGATTCTATAGCGGTTCTCGCTTGAGTGAAATACAGGATGTGGGAAGATGCTGAAATTCAATCTTCAAATATATCTGGGATGAAAGCATACTCCACTGACCTTGGCAAAAAAGTGATTAAGCAGAGGTGTCCCTTGGCAACGAGGGCATTGACTCTAACAAATAAAAGCAAGCGCCCTTCGGGTACTTTACCTTGAGCCGCGCTGTGCGCGTCTACGCAGTTCCTACAACGGGGGGAGCCCTCAAGGGCGGACTACTCACCGTATTAAATATATTTTGGCTTAAGGAGCCGAAATCTAGAAATAGGGCAGGCACGGGTAAACCCTGCGATTAGTCCTAGAGCGCGTATCGACTACATCCGAAGCCTGCCCTATATATGCAGGCAATCTTCTAACCCAAGGATGAACGGCGAAGCGCGCAAAGCGGGCGCGCTTCGAGCGGTTGAAATCACCGCTCCACTCCACAGAGCAATCAAAATTAAATCGCGAAACCATGTCATGTTTGGGGTTATGTAAAAATAAGTTGGTCAACAGAGATATTTATTCGACTCATTCAAACTCTCTCGTAGAGGGGGCAGCGCCGTACCCGGCTAGACAGCGGTTGACCAACTTATTCCTACATGGATGCTTTATCTTTGAACTACTCAATAGAAATCAAATACATGCGATGGATAACTTGAAGCTGAGATCCCCGGTTTCTCGTTGAGCCTGGTTCGATTCACCTAGTTTTCCTGGCAGAAACTGGGGATCTGAGGGTTTGACGTGTTGAGCGCGGCGCAACGGCTACGTTCTGCCTATTTCCCGCTAGTCGCGGCTGGCTGTCATCTTCTCCAATGCCTGGTCGATCGTGAAGCTGGCTGCCTTTTGGCGGGGCGGAAATTCCTTGAAGGTTTCCAGGAATTTGCCGACGATCGCCTGTGCCCCCATGATCCGGTAACCCTTGCTCACGTACCAATCCCAGTAGGTATTAGACGTAAAGTCGGCACGCTCAAAGGGGTCCGTCCGTAGGTTGTATAGCTTGGGAGTGCGCAGCACCGTGAATGGTTCCGCCCAGATCTGCAATGTTCCCGTACAGCGTTGCTCCATAAAGACCAGTTTCCAGTTGCCAGCGCGCAGTGCCACCAGATCGCCGTCATCACTGAAGTAGATAAAGCCTTCACGCGGGCTTTTCTCTTCCTGTCCGGTCAGGTAGGGCAGCAGGTTGAAGCCATCAATGTGAACCTTGAACGTTTTGTCACCTGCCTGGTGCCCCTGCTTGCACTTCTCAACGATGTCGGGTTCGCCTGCAGCTGCCAGGAACGTGGGTAGCCAGTCATGGTGCTGGACAATCTCATTGGAAACCACCCCTGCCGGAATCTTACCGGGCCAGCGCACCAGCAGCGGTACGCGGAACGCCCCTTCCCAGTTGGTAGCCTTCTCGCTGCGGAACGGGGTCATTGCTCCATCGGGCCAGGTGTTCATGTGAGGACCGTTATCGGTGCTGTACATGACGAATGTGTCTTCGGTAATGCCCAGTTCGTCGAGCAGATTTAAGAGTTCACCGACATGCTTATCGTGGTCAATCATCGTATCGTGATAGGGCGATTGACTGTCGCCTGCTTGCCCTACACTTTCTGGCTTCGGATGTGTCCGAAAGTGCATATGGGTAGTGTTGACCCAGCAGAAGAAGGGGGTACCAGCATTGTGCTGCCGCGTGATGTAGTCCTTGGCAGCGGCAACGAAGTCATCGTCGCAGGTCTCCATCCGCTTCCGGGTCAGCGGGCCGGTGTCCTCGATTTTCTGCTTGCCCACTCTGCCCCAGCGTGGCTGTTCGGTTGGGTCGTCGGTGTCAGTTGCCCAGCAGCGCAGTACGCCACGTGGACCGAATTTCTCCTTGAATCTGGGATCTTTCGGATAGTCAGGATCTTCAGGGTCTTCTTCAGCGTTGAGATGATAGAGGTTGCCGAAGAACTCATCGAAGCCATGTACGGTCGGCAGGAACTTGTTTAGATCGCCGAAATGGTTCTTGCCGAATTGACCCGTCGCATAACCCAGCGGTTTGAGTAGCTCGGCGATCGTCGGGTCTTCTGCCTGCAATCCGACCGGCGCACCAGGTATCCCCACTTTCGAGAGTCCCGTTCTAAAGACGCTCTGTCCGGTGATGAAAGCCGCACGCCCCGCTGTGCAGGACTGCTCTCCGTAGGAATCGGTGAACATCATGCCTTCTTTGGCAAGGCGATCGATGTTGGGGGTTTTGTAGCCCATCGTGCCGTGACTGTAGCACGAGAGGTTCCAGATACCAATGTCATCTCCCCAGATGACGAGGATATTGGGTTTACCGTTAGGCATAGGTTGAATCTCCCTAAATGAAATTGACTACTTGGTCATTGAAAGAAAACTGTCTTCCAATCTTTTTGAATGCTGACGACGTTCCAGCCGTTTACCTTTGCTGCGTTTAAGGAAGCGTTGTCGGGTTCCTGATAGGCAAATTCCCGCTGGGCATCGTCATGATTAATCAAGAGCTGGAATGAGGCACCGGGTCGCCCCTGAGAATAGGTGAGCATGGCAATATCACCACCCGATCGCTCATTTCCGGCGGCAAATACGGGACGCTTGCCAATGTGCAGGTTAATCCCAACGGGCTTCCCCACCTTATCGTTAATGCGACCTACTTCGGGCAAGCGCCAGATCGCAAACTTGCCGTCTTTCTGGATGAATTCTGCTTTGCCATTGCTGCCAATCACCTGCTGGGGTGGAATGCCATAAAGCTGCTGGGAAACCACCCGCATGAAATCAATCCCGCCCCCAGAACAGATCCAGGTTTGAAACCCGTTGGCACGTAGATACTCCAGTAACTCGACCATCGGTTTGTAGGTAACACGAGTATAGGACACTTTCAGGGTGGGATGCACTCCTGTCTTAAAAAATGTTCGCACCTCCTGCTCAAATTGCTCCTGCGTCATATTGGCGTGGGTAGCGGCGAGCAGTTCCATCACCGCCGCCTCCCCCGCTTGTTTGAAATAAGCCACATCTTCCTCCAGAACCGCTTTGTAGGGCTGCTTCTGCTTCAGGGAGGGGTCTGCCGCTGCCATTTTCTTGAGCCTGTCCAGCACAAACATGCCCTGAATCACGGGCTTCTCCACCCAGAGGGTGCCGTCGTTATCAAATGTGGCAATGCGGTCTTCACGGAGCAAAAAGTCGGGACTGTTGGCTGTTGTCACGCGGGAAACAAACTCAGTAATTGCCTGTTTGACCCTGCCGTCGTTCCACGATGGCAACGGATCGTCCGTGGCATGAACGGGGGTTGGGGAGGTTAACCCACTCAGACAGATCAGGGCGATCGCAAAGGTAGCTGTGATCAACAGGTAGATTCGTTTGTTCACATTCGGTTTCCTCCTTTACTTCACCCTTTCAATGAGCAAGCTTCCGTTACTGCTGCCCCGATTTTGGCGGCGTATAGGGATCGGGTGTACCGGGTGCGATCGGCGGATATCCCTTCAAGCTCTGCTCGAACTCCACCACGATCTGCATTATCGGTCTCGCGACCCATGCGTTCTCGGTCGCGCTCGCTGGGTATTCCTCTTTCGGATCGGTAAAGAGATTGAAGATCTTCGGCACGCCAAGCTTAGTGGCAGGGCTCCACCAGTCGCGCTGCGCTTCGTAGAACGCCATTTTCCAGTTGCGCCATTTCACCGCCTCAAGACGGTCAGCCACGAAGACCGGAAAGCCTTCGCGGTTAGATTTCTGCTTACCCAGGAAAAAGTCCGTTTGATCTACGCCGTCGATGGGGCGATCCTGCGGAATCGCCGCACCCGCGATGTTGGCGAACGTCGTGAACGTGTCTACCTCATGCACAATCTCGTTGCTGACCCGACCCGCAGGGATCTTGCTCGGCCAACGGATGATAAAGGGAACACGCAGCGAACCTTCCATGTGGGTGAAGTAATAGCCGCTCCACGGACCGGAAAATCCTTGCCAGGGCGAAGTCGGATCGGGACCGTTGTCGCTGGTGAACACGACAATCGTGTTGTCGCGGATGCCAAACTGGTCAACCGCGTCGAGAATCTCGCCCACGTTGGCGTCCATCTCGGCAAGAGCGTCCGGGAAGTCGCCGTTGCCGGTCTTTCCGGCGAACTTCTGGTTCGGCAGCGTGGGGAAGTGGACGAGCGTGAACGGCACGTAGGCGTAGAAGGGTTTGCCGGAATCCACGCTGCGTTTCATGAAGTGGATCGTCCGACGTGTAATCTCAGCATCGATCAGGCGACGCTGCTCGAGGTCGTAGACGACAACCTCACGGCTCTCTTCGCCCTTGCGGCCTTCCATGATATGCATGAAGGGGACGCCCGCCGCCTTCGCACCTGGCTGAGATGGAAACATAGACTCGTCTGTGGTGCGCGGAATGCCGTACCATTCGTCAAAACCCTGGTCGTTCGGCAGTCGCCCCTGTTCGCTGCCGAGGTGCCATTTGCCGAAGTGGGCGGTGGCATAGCCGACACCGAACAGCACTTTGGCGATCGTCACCTCCCACTGTGTCAGTCCCTCCGGTGTGCCCGGCAGCGGTACGAAATGCGTGCCAGAGCGGATCGAATGACGCCCGGTCATCAAACACGAACGGCTGGGAGTGCATTGCGCCTCGACGTTGAAATTCGTCAGCCGCGTGCCCTCGGTTGCGAGCTGGTCGATGCGCGGTGTCGGCGCACCACGAATCTCGCCGCCGCCATAGCAGCCCGGTTCGCCATAACCAAGGTTGTCCATCAGGATGAAAACGATGTTGGGCTTTGTTGTCATGTCCTACCTCTTTTGGTGTCTCTTTGCATACGGACTGTAATGCTCTACTGCTTCGCCATCGCTACCCTGAGTCGCTCCTCAGCGGTGATGAGGTGGTTGTGATCGTCGGCAGCGACGCCTGTGTCGAACTCCACCCACTTCACTTGCCCCGAGAAGGCCCGCGAACCATTCCCTGCGTAATCGGTGGTCACGAACGATCCGCTATCGTGGCCGACATTGCATGGCTCCTCACCGAACGCGAACGGCTGTGTCTGTTCCACGCGTCCTTCACCGGATTTCTTGCCGTCGATGAACAGCGAGAGCGTGCCGCCCTTGGCGATGCCGCCGCCATCGTAGGCGAACTCCAGGCGCACTTGATGGTCGCCGGGCGGAATCACCGCCGTACCTTCAACGTAGGTCTGCTCCAATCCGAAGAAGTTGTAGCAAACCTTGGGCTTGCCGTTCTTCACGTAGATGCTGAGTCCGCCCGTGACACCACCCAACGCGACAATCACGCCCTCTGCTCCGGAGGTCGGCACCTGGAGTTGCGCGGTCAAGGCATAGGACTTGTTCTGAAACGGGAGCATCGCGAGACTTGGAACGCGCGCCATCGGACCAAAGATAATTTGACGGTTGCCGCGGATCAGATCCGGACGCCCTGCGATCTCGGAGTTCGCACGTTCGGCGAATCGATCGTCGAGCGGCAGCACGTTGTACTTCACGGCTTCGATCAGCCAGAGTTGCTGCAACTTGTGCAGGATGTCTGGATGCTGCTTGGACAGATCCTTCGCCTGCGACCAGTCCTTCGACGTGTCGTACAGCTCCCAGACATCGTCGTTGAATGCGACCGTCTTGACCTGCCCTGTCTCCCACGGTGTGCGGTGCTTGGTGACGGCCGTCCAGCCCTTGTGGTAGATGCCGCGATTGCCGAACATCTCGAAGTACTGGGTTTCATGCCGATCTGCCGCCCCCGCATCATTGAACGAATAGGCCATGCTCACGCCTTCCAGCGGACGTTGCAGCACGCCATTCACCATCAGGGGTTGCGGCAATCCGGCAACCTCGAGAATCGTGGGGGCTACGTCGATCACATGATGAAATTGCGAACGGATCTCACCCTTGGCTTTGATACCCTTCGGCCAGTGGACGATCGTGCCATTTCGCGTACCGCCAAAATGTGATGCCACCTGCTTCGTCCACTGGTACGGCGTGTCCATCGCGTGCGCCCAGCCGACCGCGTAGTGGTTGTAGGCTTTCGGCGAGCCGAAGTCATCGATCTTCGGTATCAGGCTCTCGGCGGTCTCGAGATGCCCGAATCCGCCGAGCGTCACCATCTCGTTGAACGTGCCTTGCAGCGAACCTTCGGCGGATGCGCCGTTGTCGCCGATGATGAGATAGACGAGCGTATCTTCGAGGATGCCCAGATCAGTCAGCGCGTCGAGCACTCGCCCGACATGGTGGTCGGTCTGCTCCATGAAACCCGCGTACACTTCCATCTGACGAGCCAGCACCGGCTTCATCTCTGGATCGACGCTGTCCCATGCCGGAATCTCCGGATGTCTCGATGTCAGTTGGCTGTCCTTCGGAATCACGCCGAGTTGCAACTGTCGAGCGTAGGTTTCTTCGCGCAGCTTGTCCCATCCCTGATCGAACTTGCCCTTGTACTTGTCGGACCACTCCTTCGGCACGTGATGCGGCGCATGGGTCGCGCCGGGGGCGTAGTAGATGAAGAACGGGTTATCGGGCGTGAGTGCCTTCTGCTGATGAATCCACGCGATCGCGCGATCGGCGAGATCTTCGTTGAGCGTGTATCCCTGCTCCGGTGTCCTGGGCGGCTCGATGCTCGTGGTTCCTTCGTAGAGACCGGGATAGTATTGATTGGTCTCGCCACCGAGGAATCCATAGAAGTACTGGAAGCCCCCGCCGCCGGTCGGCCAATGATCGAACGGTCCGATCGCGCTGGTTTCCCAGACTGGGACTTCGTGGCACTTGCCGAACTGCGCTGTGGCATAGCCATTGAGCTTCAGCGTTTCAGCGAGAGCCGCGCAGGTGTTCGGTTTCATGGAGTTCGTTCCTGGGGCCGAGGTCGCGAACTCCGTGATGCCTCCCATGCCGACTGAGTGGTGATTCCGCCCGCTCAAGAGCGCCGCGCGCGTGGGCGAACAGAGGGCAGTCGTGTGGAACCGTGTATACCGCAGTCCGCCAGCCGCGAGTTTCTCGAAGTTGGGCGTCTGGCAGGGGCCACCGAACGCGGACGAAGATCCGAAGCCGGCATCGTCGATCAGAATGACGAGCACATTAGGAGCGCCCGCGGGCGGGCGGATCTGGCGAATTGGCGGATACTGCGTGTCTGGATCTCTAGCATCAAACGTGGTCAGGTTGATCGGTGTCACGTCTGGAATCGGCAGCACGTGACGCTGAGTCATGTCCTGCCCGTTTTCCGCGTTATTGATCTGTTCAGTTTTCGCTTCCATGTTGTCTCTCCTAACGATGTTGGGTTTTGTCGTCCTGTCCTACCTCCGTTTCTCTGGTTCAATCGCGAGCCATTGCCGCTGCCAACTTGCGTTCGAGATCAACGTAGACATCGTTGGCAACGTCAAAGACCACCTTCACCACGCGACCACCCGAAAATTCAAACTTCGACTGGTATTCGCTGCTGACTGCATCGCCGCTGTCATACCCGATGCTCAGTCCCTCGCCGCACAAGGCGTAATGTCCGGTTTGAGTCCGGAACGTGCCTTCGGCGACCACCGTTTCATCGACATAGAGCTTCATTTGTCCGATCGCTTCCAGGTTCTTGCTGATCGATTGCTTGTTGAACTCAACGCCGACGATGTGGTTGCCAAGTGTGGGCGCATTGCAGACCAGGCGTTGCTCAGGCGGAATGCCTAGGAAGTTATAGACAAAGATCAGCTTGCTGCCCTTGACGAACAGCGAATAGCCGCCAAAGCGCGAGCCTTGGGCAAAGATGACTCCCTGGGAATCGCCGGTAAACTCAACTTCAGCCAGCGCCTTGAACGATACACCGAGGGTTCGCGCGGCGGACGCTTCAGGAACCTCACTCGTGCCGGGATAGTAAATGAATTGCCCGTTTGCAGGCGGTTCTACGTGATACTCCAAGCCGTGGATTACATCAATACTCACATCCATGAGCGGCAGCACATTGTTCTTCTCTGCCTCCGCCATCCATAGATCCTGTAGCTCCTTTAGTTTGTCCGGGTACTGATCAGCGAGGTCATGCGCTTCCGAGCGATCGACATCGGTGTGGAAAAGCTGCCAGCGATCCTTGTCGAAATTACCCTGGTCTGAGGGTAGCGGAGCGTGCAGGGTCGTCGCCTTCCAGCCCTTGTGCCAGATGCCGCGCGTGCCGACCATCTCGTAGTATTGCGTTTCTTTAGTCGTCGGCGCATTGGCATTGTCAAAGCTGTAGCGCATCGACACGCCCGCCAGCGACGACTGCTTCACGCCATCGATCGTCTCGGGCATTTCGATGCCGCAGCATTCCAGGATCGTCGGCATGATGTCGGTGCAGTGATGGTACTGGTGACGCACCTCACCTCGCGCCTTGATGCCTTTGGGCCATGAGATGATCAGTGGATCGCAAGTTCCCCCCGCATAAGAGGCGTAGCGTTTGAACATTTTATAAGGTGTGGAAAACGCCACTGCCCAGCCAGTCGGATAGTGGTTGTAGGTGTCTGGGCTGCCCAGCTTGTCGATCATCGCCAAGTTCTGCTGAATGTCGTCAGGATAGCCGTTGAAGAAACGGTTCTCGTTGACCGATCCGTTGGGGCTACCCTCACCCGAAGCGCCATTGTCGGCACAGTAGAAAATCAACGTGTTATCGAGCTGCCCCGATTCCTCTAGATAGTCGATGAGGCGACCGATCTGGACATCGGTGTATTCGGAGAGTGCCGCAAAGACTTCTGCCATGCGGGAAAAGAGCTTCTTCTCGTCGTCTGAAAGGGTATCCCACGGGCGGACGCTGTCAGCTTCTGGAAGAATTCCTTCGGGCAGCGGATTGATGGGTGTGAGCGCGGTGCCTTCGGGCAGGATACCGCGCTCAATCATCCGCGCCAGCACCCATTCGCGGTACGCTTCATAGCCGTCATCGAACATACCCTTATACTTGTCGATGTACTCTTGCGGGGCGTGATGGGGCGCGTGGTTTGCGCCAGGGCAATACCACATGTACCAGGGCTTTTCCGGCTCCGACTGCTTGGAGTCGCGGATAAAGGAGATTGCTTTATCCGCGATGTCCTTCGAGAAATGATAGCCATCCTCAGGCTGATACGGCTGCTCGACATAATGATTGTCTTCGACCAGATCGGGATACCACTGGTTGGTCTCGCCACCGATGAAGCCGTAGAAGCGGTCATATCCCAATCCCAGCGGCCAGCGCTTCTTGGACGCGCCGATGCTAAACGCATCAACGGGCACATTGTGATTCTTGCCGATCCAGAAGGTGCTCCATCCCGCGTCGCGTAGCACCTGGGCGATCGTGCCGTTCTCCAGCGGAATATGACCGTTATAGCCGGGGAATCCAACCGCCGACTCGGAGATCGAGCCGAACCCGTTGGCGTGATGATTGCGTCCGGTGAGGAAGCAGGAGCGCGTCGCCGAGCAGACGGCGGTGGTGTGCCATTGCGAGTAGGTCAGTCCGTTTTTCGCCAGCCGATCGAGCGTCGGCATGTTGATCCGCCCTCCGTAGGTTGACCATGCGGCGCAGCCTGTGTCGTCGTAAAGGATGACGAGGACATTCGGTGCGTCCTTCGGTGCTTTTTTGGCAAGAAATGCCGACCAATCTGGTGTCGAATCTCGAACGTCTAGTTTAATCGTCCCTTTGAATTGCTGTGTCATAACAATATTCCTCCGTGTTTTGAAAAAGCGTCAGATTGACCTACTTATCTCGTCACCCATCGTTACTGCTTAGCCATCGCCACCTGAAGGCGCTGCTCGGGAGTGATCAGGTGATTGTGATCGTCCGCTGCAATACCCGTGTCGGTGAACACAGCGCTGTAGTATGAAAGCGTGTGTACTTCAGTCCGTTGGCTGCCAGCTTCTCGAAATTAGGTGTGTGGCACGGTCCGCCAAATGCAGATGAGGAGCCGAAGCCAGCATCATCAATCAACACAATCAGCACATTCGGCACACCTTCCGGCGGTCGTAATTGACGGATGGGTGGATATTTCGTGTCTGGGTCCTTGGCATCAAAGGTTGTCAAATTAACGGGGGTCACATCTGGAATCGGCAGCACATGACGCTGAATCGGGTCCTGCCCGTTTTCTGCATGATTGGTCTGTTCAGTTTTCGCTTCCATTTTGTCACTCCTTTTCAGCTCACTTTCTCGACATCTTGCCTCAACTGACAGGTCCCGCTCGCTGGCGCTTGACCCGCGAAAGATAGAACGCGGACACAATGCCACTGAGAATTAGGTACCAAAGGATTGCTGCCCCCGCGAGCGGCTGCTCAGGAAAATTGGCGTGGGCGATTGCGATTGCCAGCGCCGGATGACGCGATGCGGTTGCCAGTGCCAGTACCGAGCGGTTGTCGAGTTCTGGTCCGCCGAGCAGGTGACCGATGATCAACCCAACCAGCGCAAAACCCGCAAGGCTCAGAACTGTGCCATCCCCAACTAGAGAAAACACCGTCCGCGCCGAACCAATCAGAAGCGGTAGAGCACTTAAGAGCAGAAGCGCGGAAGCGAGTATGCCGATCGGTTTTGCTGCTCGATCCGCAAGAGTAGGCGCGATTTTTCCGATGGCAATCCCAACCAGTAGCGGCACCAAAATCGTGGTCAGAACTACTACCGATATCGATCGAGGCTGCATGGCGAGCGATACGCCAGTAATTCTTTCAAAGATCTCCATCGCGATCGGTATGACGAAGATTGAGAGAGCTGAGATCGCAACCAGTAGCCCGATGGTGTAATCTTCCTTGCCACCCGCTTTCAGCGCCTTATTCGGCAGGATTGGGGGAATCGGCGACACCGAGATGGCAACCAGTGCGATCTTCACGGCTGGGTGGAGAGCAAATGCCTCGTCGATCGCCAACGCCACTAAGGGCATCAGCACATTCATCGACAGGAAAGCGCGAATCAGATAACCGGGGCGGCGAAACAAGAATGTCGCATCTGCGAATGTGGCTTTGAGACCAATCGCGAACACGCTGAGGATGATGCTTGCTTTTAACGCCAGTAGAATGATGGCTACCATGTTCATTGCTTAAGTCCTCCCGTCATAGCAAAGGCGACTGCCGATTATCGGGTTGCCTGCTCCGTTTTTCTGAAATCGTTCTCTTCGTATAGCTCCTGTAACCTACCGCTAGCTGTGTTCACAACCCCAATTGGCTGGCGGCAGCAAAGGAATTTCGGTAAGGGATGCGAAACAAGCTGTCGTAACGACACAACTTGCGTTAGTAACGACATCAATCTTGTTACTAACAACACCACTTGCGTTGGTAACGACATCAACTTCATTCCTTACGACATGAACCTCGTTAGTAACGACACGAACCTCGTTGAACGACACGAATTGTGTTTGCTATATCCGACAAAGTTGTTAGCTTGTTGTCTTCAAAACACTTGCTTCCAATCGTTCTTCACACTCACGACCACCCAGCCGCGCTGCTTAGCCTCGTCGAGCGATTGCTCTGCTCCTGCGGTATAGGCAATCTCCCGTTCGTCGTCATCGTGATTGATCAACATGCTGAATGACGGGCGTGACGTGTGTGAAACGTATTCCAGCATGGGAATGTCACCGTTCGAGTTGCCACCCGCGAAGATTGGACGCCGCCCAATCCGGCTCCAGATTCGCACTGGCTTCATGGGTCCATCGTCGAACACGTCCGGTTGCGCCAAATAGACAATGGAACCACCTCCTTCGTTGGACTGATATCGTAATGCATTGGAACTCCCCACCACACGCTCAAATGGAATGCCGTACAGCTCCTGCGTGATCGGACGCATGAAATCGCGATCGCCGCCTGATGCAATGTAGTTGGTGAAACCATTCGCTTCCAGGTAGCGCAGCAACTCCAGCATGGGCACATACGCCGTCGAAAGGTAGGGGCGTTTGAGCTTTGGATTTTGGGCGCTGTGCAGAAACTCTGATGCCGAAGCCTGATAGTCTTCAACGTCCATACCCTCAAACGCCTGGAGGATTCCGCCAATTATCACCTTCACATCGCTGTCGTCACCGTGGTAATGCTTAGTGATGGCGTTGCTGAGCCAGCCGAAGTCCTTTTCGTAAGCAGCTTTCCAGGGCTGGCGATCACATAAAGATGCGTCCTGTTCAGCCATGCTTGCTAGCCGCCGTAGGATGAAGTCCAGCTCAATGGGCATGGGCTTTTCGCACCACAGCGTGCCGTCGTTGTCGAACGTGGCAATTCGCTCGGCTGGCGGCACATAATCTGGACTACCTTCAGTTGTAACCCGACGCACAAAGTCAAGAATGGCGTTTTTGGTCGGTTCCTCATTCCAGGAAGGCAGTGGGGTGATCGTCGGTGAATCAGGGCTTAAACTCATTCGTTAAATCTCTGTGATTCAGAACAATGAATGCTTCAGACACTCAATTCATGCGGCTAACTCGAATGACTATCTCCGCACAATCAAACGAAAGCCCAGGTGACAGGTGCTGGTATCGATTGGCTGTGCCATTCGAGCTGCCGGACGATAGCGTTGGCAATAGCTAGGCGCACATAAAAACGAGCCGCCCTTGATCACCTTGCGGGGAATTTTGATTTCTGGCATCCGGGGGTCATAGCTGTTTTCTCGCTCTCCCCCACGCGGGTTGGATGTCGTGCAGCAGGGGCTTTTTTTGAGTTGTTGATGCTCTTGATACCAGTCGGTTGTCCACTCCCAGACATTGCCAATCATGTCATAGAGTCCGTAGCCATTCGGCGGAAAGACCCCAATCGCAGAGGTGCGGTCGTAGCCATCGGTACACAAGTTCTCAAACGGGAATTCACCCTGCCAGGTGTTTGCCATCTGTTTACCTTTAGGATTGAGTTCATCGCCCCAGGCAAAGGCAGCGCCCTCCAGTCCTCCCCGTGCCGCAAACTCCCACTCTGCCTCTGTAGGCAGTTCCTTACCAATCCACTTGGCGTATGCCTCCACATCTTCGTAAGCCAGATGCACCACGGGATGGTTTTCCCGTCCTTTAATCGAACTACCCGCCCCCTCTGGATGTCGCCAGTTGGCACCGGGCACATAGCGCCACCAGTTGTAGTGATTGTCTTTGCTGATGGGGCGATCGGGTTTGAAAAAGACGGTGGAGGAAGGTTGCAGCAGTTCCGGTTTTGCACCGGGATAATCATCAGGATTGGCAGGACGTTCGGCAAAGGTAACATAGCCTGTGGCTTTAACAAACTTTTGAAACTGGGCATTCGTCACCAGATACTTATCCATCCAGAAGCCATCGACCGCGACCTTGTGGGCCGGAGCTTCCTCCGGGTAGTGATGATCACAACCCATCAAAAACGTGCCTCCCGGAATCCACACCATGTTTTTGCTAGGCGGACACCTAGAGGAAAAAGGTTTAGAGGTTATTGTGGAAGTTTTCATACGAGGTTCCTGAATAGAGCAATTTTCAGTGTCGCTGCATCAGTCGGTTGATCGGACCCCGCAGCAACAGATACGGCACAATTGCCAGAACATTCGCGACAATCAGGGCTTCAACTGGGTAGAACCGACGAAACACAATTAACTGGTAAAGGAAATCAAGAATGATCGCCAGAATGAAGATTTTGGCAATCGACTTCCATCCATCTCTGAGCAGGGCACGCCGCTGGGCTGGATCGGTGAAGAGTGTCCAGAAGTAGGGTGGGCGACCTCGACGAGCATCTTTCACCCCATCTAGGATACCAAAGGTGCCCGCCATGATCGGTTGCATAATAAGTCGGAACGATAACGGACCACTGCTCCGACCGATCAAATCTTCCCAAATGCGGCTAGATAAGTGTTCCACAAAAGTAAACCTCCTCGTCAATCTTTGTTTGTGGCGATAATATTCTAGATATCCGCTTGATTTCTCGAAATACTATTTTTGTTCTGCATCAATTTATTTTTTGGATTTACCTAGAGAATAGTAGAATTTTTACTTTAATAAACTTTTTTTCTAAATAGATCTCCGCAGTACTTGGTCGAAGAATCGATATTCTAGCCAATAGTTGGTATCAAACCTAATGAATGTTCCAGTTGCTCTAAAACAATATCGGTAACGATCTTAATTCGATATCTGCAAGCATTAGTTTCAGCACAGGCGAACGTTTCCTTTTCCCAGTACTTGTTGCTACCGGCTCCACCACCACAGACACCGAAATACTCACAGGTCTGACGACACAGGTCTATTCCAGTTGCCAGATCGCGATAGATTTTTTGAAACTTTTCAGTATAACAAGCTGATTCCAGGGTGTCGTGAAGGACGTTGCCAAAAATAAAGTCGTCGTAGCGATCAGTTTTAACGGACAACAATTCTGGATCAAAAGTCGAAAAGTTGCCTTTGCTATCAAAACTGACAATTACAAATGGTTTGTTCATGTCGGTGTTATTCATGCGATCGCCCCTATAAACCAGGCTGCAAATGGTTTCAAACTCGCGCAGTTTCAAGGCTCCATTTGCCTGAACTATTAGTTCCCAGAATCGCTCCATAAAGGCACGATATCGCTCCTCGACTCCATCTTGAGCAAGTGAGGAAGACTGATTAACACCTTCAGTTTCTTCCATGTTGAACCCGACATCAGTAATGCCGTTGTCCATGAAAAACTTGAAGATTTCATCTGGGTAATCCAGCGAGTCTTGGGTAATGACAGCGATGACATTTGAGCAAATCCCATTTTTTTGCAATAAGGAGATTCCTCGCATCGTTGCTGCATGAGTACCCAATCCCTTACGAGTTTGACGGTGAACATCATGAATAAATGCAGGTCCGTCAATACTTACACCCACATGAATATCGTACTGCTTAAAACAATCACACCAAGCTTGATTGATTAACGTGCCATTGGTCTGAACAGAGTGCATGACCCGAACAGACTTAGCATTATACTTGCTTTTTGTCTGTTGGATAATAGCAATAGCATCATGATAAAATGAAACTGGCACTGCCAACGGTTCACCAGCATGCCAACAAACAGTAAAGTCACGACCAATAAATGGGCTTGTAAAAATTGTCTCAAAAATGGGTTCAATCAAATCTAGGGACAATCGATTTTTGAGTTGGCGATCAGGCAGATAGCAGTAATCACAGTTGAGATTACAAAACGATGTAGGTTGGATGACCACCAAACCAATTGGACCGAACGCTGATAAATTGATTGATGATAAGGCACTATCAGTAAGATGATTTACTTGCTTGGTCGAGGTTACTTTAGCAATAGTCATGGTTCATTCCCAAACTATAAAAGGTTATCAAAACAACACAGCTACTTCCTGACCCAAGGTGTTCCGTTCAAATCAGAATGCTAGTAACGGTTGAGGAAACCACCTCCACCACTATTAACCCAACCGGGTCGGTAGTTGACAAACCCACCGTTCACCCAACCGGGTCGATAATTATAAAAACCGCCTGCATCACCCCAACCGTTGCGCCAGGGATTAACATTGGCAAAACCACCACCATGACCGTCTCCCCACCCTCCAATGCGACCATTGACCCAATCTCTGCCATGACCATCCGCCCAGCCGATCGCTACTAATTGATTCAGAAAAGATTGGGGAGCATTTGGCAATTGGTTTTCTCGTCCACGGATAGCGGTAGTAATTCGGGTCAGACGATCTTCAACCGTTTGCTGGCTATAGTTAATGCTAGATAGCGGTGGTGACACAGTGGCTGTTGAGACATTGAGAGTTGCCAAGGTCAACAAAAAACCAACTAGTCCGGCTTGATTCATAATATTCACCGATCTTCCTTCCGAAATATTTGTTAGTGATGGTTGTAAAAGCCACCACCATCTGCCCAACCATTGCGCCAAGGGTTAGCATTAGCAAAGCCACCCCCATGTCCATCTCCCCATCCACCAACACGCGAATTGACCCAATCTCTACCATCACCGTCAGCCCAACCGCGACCTCGACCATTAACCCAATCTTTACCATCACCATCAGCCCAGCCGGCTGCAATCAATTTTTCTATCCCAGATTCAGAGAAGCCTTGTCGTTGAGTTTGGCGTTCTCTAATTGCAGTGGTGATGCGATTGAGACGTGCTTCAATAGTTGAAGCCGAGTACTGTGTTAGTGTTTGATTAGTTGTTACTTGTGCAGGTGGTACACTCAATGCAGAAAGAGCCAATAAAAAGCCAACCAAACCTGTACCTGTTGTGATAGTCAAGAGAATTCCTCCTACAGCAAAATTATGTGGTTAGTAGTTGGTTATTAAATATTTCCCTCAATCCCCAATCCCATTACTTCTGTGAACCTGTTACCGTAGGGCTTTTCGTTAAAGGAATTTGTTCATGGCTAATAATAATCGTTTCAAAGTAGTCCTGAATTAACTCAGGAGGAAGCTCAATTACACCCTTCGGTCCTATCCATTTATTGACCATGTCAACATATTTCTTGTTACCGACTACATAACCCTGCATGAGTTTAGCGATCGCCTGATTAACTGAATTCAGAAATGTCGAGTTATTTTCTGGAACCATGCAAGCTACGCCATAGCGAGCATAGGGTTCGGTTGGCAACAGATGGAAAGCCTCGGGATCTACCCTCTGGGCATTACCCGCCAGAATGATGGTATCACCTGCGATCGCGTCTATCTTTCCGTCCCTGAGGGCAGCAAATCCATCCTCTGCTCCTTTAAAGGAAACCAAAACGGCTTTGGGTTGCACTGTCTTGATCGCGGCTTCTCCCAGAGATTTGGGTACCACTCCAATGCGCTTACCAACTAAAGATTCGGGAGTTCCTTGTGAGATATTTCCCTTCTTCGTTAGTAATCGGATACCGGAAAGACTGTAAGGAATGGAAAAGTCAACATATTGTTCTCGTTGCCAGGTAAATTGCGTACCGCAAGCGAGATCGATTTCGCTTGCCATCATTTTGGGAATCATTTGGCCCAAGTCGTCGATGACTTCAACTTGAATAGTTACGGGGCGACCCGTTTTTCCTTCAATCTCCTGTTTAATTAGGTTGACAATATCAATGGAATAGCCTACTAACTGTTTTTTATTATCTACGTAGGAATATGGTATTGTGTCCAACCGGGTGCCAATTCTAAGTACTCCTGTGCGGGCAATCTTTTCCATTACGGTTTCAGCCCAAGATGCTCGGGGCAAAGCCATTGCAAAGATTAAACCTAGTGCTGCGATCGCTAATTTTTGATACATCTTCATCCCTCTCTATCTGAATAAGGCTTGAAAATGGGAAAAATAGTGCTTTAATATCTGGCTATTCCCAGAAAATTACCGTAACAATAGCGATTGAATATTAGGAGGCTTAGGAGCACAAGTAGAATCATTCATAGCTTGTCAGCTTAATTCGGTTTATAGAATCATGCTTAGTGGCGATTGGTGTTGGGCTTTTTCTTCCAGTTCGTATGACTTTTCAAGTTCTTTGCCCAGGAAGTAGTTTAAGAACGTCCGAATTACTGCAATCGCTCCTAGCTTTGTCAGAGCTTCAAATGTGGGAGCAATGGTTGTATTGAGAATGTCAGCTCCTAATTGAAATTCCAAAGCTAGAGCCAACCACGCACCGAAGCGCAAGCGAACTTGCAGATAGGGGAACTTCAGGTTACGTCGTCGCCTAATTGCCACTAAAAGTTGTCCAGTTCTAATCAACCCAATCAGAACACAAACGGCAGCGATGGTCTCTAGCAGCAACTTCAGGATTGTGATAAAAGATGCTAAGCTGCGTTCTAGATGTTCGACGAATTCCATCGCAATCTCTCCTAATGTTGTCAGTTCGCCTTTAAATTGGGTTATTCAAATTGTGTCATCTAAGCCAAGGCGCTATGCCGCATTTTGAGATATTTTGCGCTTACGCCAGGTGAGATAGATAATCGCTAATCCTGCCGATACTAAGACATAGGCTGCCATTACGGATGACACACAGAGACTGGGAAAATTTAACGCAGCAATAAACAGAGCAAGAGTAACATTATGGGTAGCTGTCATCATCGCTAATGTTGTACGGGTAGACGACTCTCTTCCCCCCAATAAATGCCCCACCACCAGAGAGATGAACGCTAACAACCCAATGAGCGCAAGTGGCAATACTCCAACCCGCAGCATCCCATCTAAGTGTCGAATCATAATCCAGATAATCAAAACGTGAAACAGTGTATTAGCCGTATCTGTGACAAATTTTTCTAAATTATCTGCAAGATCTGACCAGCATTGTCGTACAGTTATACCTGTAATCAACGGTAACAATTGGGCAACGGCGATCTGTTGAGCTACACTTAATGATGAAATATGTGCTTCGCGTGGAAGAATTTCACTTAAGATGGCAATGGTTAATGGAACACTAATCACTGCCAATAGCGAAACTGTAATTTGTAGTGCAACTGCATAGGATTGATTTTTACCTGCACAGCTAAAGCGACTTAAGGTTAGCGATGTGCCAGGAGCGATCGCGATCAGAATTAGCCCAACCTCAACCTCCTTCGGCAAACTCAACCAAAACACCATTAGTACGGCAACAATCGGCACAACTACATTGATTCCCAAAATAGAGCGGTTCAATAGTCCCGGTCGTTGCCAAAGCCAAAATATCTGCTCAAGGTTCAAGCTAAGTCCCAAGGACAACATCAGCGAAAACAGTGTCAGCTTTACCAGACTGATACAGAGTAAAACAATTTGATCTTCCATAGGAAAAGTTGGTAATTTCCTAGTGGCGTAAACATCGTTGTCTAAATCACATACCTAACAAGCCACATCGTGCAGTCAAAAGACGTGCGAGCAGATTAGAAAATTGGGCTGCTCCTCGAAATTCAATACGATTCATTCATAATTACATCAAAAAACCATCAGCCCAGACTTGAACTTAAGCACCTAAGTTGAGAAGTTAAGCAAAAGATAGGTTGGGTAGTGAGAATTTAGTGAAAAGATAAGGCACAAGTTCGCGAATTATAGAACGGAAAAAGCCTCAACCCCTTGATTTATCTCCCTTTCCCATCCCCTTGACAAATCATGCTTTTCCTTAACTTGTCACTAATCATTTAATGTAAAATTTTTATTAAAGACAACCAATATATCAATTATTTTTCAAAGCTGACAATAAAGGTTGATTTATGGCGGTTTTCAACTGGATTGACTGTGTTAGGCACATTACACTTAGCGTATAAGTAACACAGTGGCGTAAATAACTAAGTATTAAGGACGGCTTTATGCTCTCTATTAAGCACAACAGATTAAATTCTCTGTGTGCTGCAATTTTTCTCACTTTGGGTTTATCCCAGTCGTTGCTAGCTCAGGAAACTTCTAAAAATATAGAACCTCGTGCCGAACAATTGCTGCAACAGATGAGTAAGACTTTGCAGACTGCTCGTGAATTTACCTTTCAGGCAGAAGCCACTAGGGATGAAGTCTCGCCTACTGGGCAAAAGATTCAGTACAGCACGATGACTGATGTTGCTGTGCGTCGTCCTAATAGATTGAGAGCAGATGTTGAAGGCGATCGCGTCAACCGCAGTTTTTGGTATGACGGTCGTTCTATAACGCTGCTCGTCGCATAGCGAATTTGTATGCTACTGCTGCGGCCCCATCAACAATTGATGATGCCCTAGACTATGCAATGGAAAAATTTGGAGTCTCAGCACCATTGGCAGATTTGGTCTTTAGCAACCCCTATGCTGTAATGACTGAGAATGTGAAAACTGGTACCTATCGGGGACTCAACTCTGTACAAGGCAAGTCCTGCCACCACTTAGTATTCACTCAGGAAACTATTGATTGGCAAATCTGGATTGAAAATAATCAACAGTCGTTACCATGTAAGCTGGTCATCAATTACAACAAACAGAACGCTACTCCCCAATACACCGCGATTCTGACCAACTGGAACCTCAAGTCTAATCTTTCGGATCGTCAATTCACATTTGTTGCTCCTACCAACTCAAAAAAGATTGAGTTTCTCCCTAGAGTTTCTAACCAATAGTACAGTACAGCAAAAATAATTTGATAGTTAGCAACAGACACAAATTAAATTTTATGAAAATTACAGCTAGGGGCTTTGTTGCACTAGTTGCCCAATCATTAGGTATTTTCAATTATTCCGGTCATGGGTAAGAGGTTTTTATGAAAAAGCAAACTCAACCCCAAAACTTATATCTTCGTGTTTTATCCAGCATACTCTGCATTATGCTAAGCGCAGTTACCATTAATGAAATTGCCATCGCTCTACCTAGAGGGGGTGGAGGTTTTGGCGGGGGAGGGCTGAGAAGTTTCAGAGGTAGCTTTGGGTCACGAGCGCGTGTTGGTGAGGGCAGCATTCGCTTCTCAGGCGATCGTCAATTGTCTCGTCCGTCGTCTTCTAGGAATATTCAGAATCGTCCTCAAATCAACCGACAACAAGCTCAACAACGAGTTCAAGAGATTAAGACAAATCCCCAAGCTCAACAACAAGTTCAACAGGCACGTCAGAATTTACAAAACAATCCCCAAGTACAGCAACAAGTTCAACAAGCACGCCAGAATCTTCAAAACAATCCCCAAGCCCAGCAAAAGCTGCAAAACTTTCAGCAGTCTCACCAAGATTTCAAAATTCAGAACCGAGAAGATTGGCAAAACTATCTAGACAATGCACGTGAGAGTCGGCAAGACTTTATCAATGACATAGACTGGGACGATTGGAATCACGTCCATTGGGATGATGATGACTTCTGGGGCTGGTATTATCCACCCGGTTACTTCGCTGTGACTTTGCCTTTAACTGCAATCACGGTTGCTTCAGTTGCCAATACCTTCAACCAGCCCTACTACTATGACCGGGGCGTTTACTACACGTCCAGTGGGAACGGTTATACAGTCGCACCTGCACCAGTGGGTGCTAAAGTTTCCAATCTGCCGGAGGGCTTTATTACGATTCAGGGAAGTTCCTACACCTACTACTATTACCTTGGTACCTTCTACCTCCAGGATTCGGCAACGGATAATTATATCGTCGTTCCCCCTCCTGTTGGTGCGGTAGTTCCCTACATTCCAGGTGGTTATAAGAAAGTAACGATTAAAGGGACAGAGTACTACCAGTACGCTGGAACCTATTACCGTCCAACCTATGCCAATGGACAACTGGTATATCAGGTAACTAGCGTTTAGCTCGCAATCTCCAAATTAGTGCTGTCAATTTTCTCTGGCGAAGCAACATTCAAACCAATGCAGAGGAGTTTGTCAATGCTATCAATCGAATTAATAGCCTCAGCATTTCTTAGGAGAGGGTTAATATCTGCTTAACTGGCTTATCTGTCATTGAACCAGGCAAAAATTGATGAGATGCTGATCAAAAGCTGTCTATATAAAGATTAAATCTCAATGTCTTTTTCTTATTTCTGAATGCTTGGTAATTGCCATTGGGGAATTTAACTTTTGTAACTAACCAACTTCGTGAGCATTTTAGCATATTAGTGTAACCCCAAACGGTTGCGCTCGCAAAAATACCTGACCACAAAATCCGTTAGAACCACGAATTTTTCTATCTCACATAAGAGTAACTTTTATGAAACCTCACCCATCAGCTACTTAAGGTGAATATCATGCTCAGACGACAAGCCCGACGAGGGGGATTAATGCAGGGCGGTGCTGCCCAACCTAGAATGACCCAAGCAAACATCATAAATACCTTGCAACAAGCACAACAAGCCGCCAATCAGCGCATTGGCACCCGGTTTGAGATGAAACAACGGATGTTTTCGATTGGGGATGACTATTTCATCAAAAACGAGAATGGCGACAAGGTGATCAAAGTCGATGGCAAGCTGTTGCGTTTAAAGCAGCAATTGTCGTTTGAAGATATGCAGGGTCGTGAACTCTATCACATTGTCGCCAAAATGGTAGACATTCGCGAAACAATGGACATTAAGCGTCCCAATGGTTCCAAAGCCGCGATCGTCCATGATGCCTGGTTCTCGCCGATTAAAGATAAATGGCAGATTGACGTTCCCGGTGGGCAGGATCTGGTTGCCAAAGGAAATATCTTACAACACGAATACACCATCACCGCTAAGGATGAACGGATGCCCATTGCCATCATCTCCAAGAAGTGGCTTCGCCTGCCAGACAGCTACGGTGTTGAATTGCAAAGTACTTTTGATGCCCCGCTGATTTTGGCAATCACGGTTGTGATCGACACGATGTCGCACAACCACACCACCAGTAAAACGATGGGTGGGATTTCCAAAGGATCGCGGTTTGACGTTCTTTAGCACCCGCGCAGGTCGGGAGTTGGTCAACCCCTTAGAGTGATCCAAAAAAATAAAGCAAGAGCCTTATATTTATTCAACAAACGCCAAGATTACTCGTGGAGGTTGCACAGCACCTGCTTGGGCGCGGTTTTTGGCTCTTACTTTATTTGTTGGTAATATGCTTAAGCTTCAAGGAGGCATCAATCATGAAAATTGGATCGTTACAACTGGTTGTCATCGGCTTTAATAACGACCAAAACTTTCGCGGTCAAATCTTGGCAGAACTGGATGCCGTGCGCGGTCGTGGAGCGATCCGGTTGATTGATTTGCTGTTTGTCCACAAAAACACTGCTGGTAATGTCACGGTAATGACGGACAGCGAAAAGGCGGACTTGTCAGATTATGGCGCGACGTTGAAACAGCTTGCGGGTTTGAATGGCTCCGCTGGTGCTGCCGCGAATATGAACGCTGCGACCAGTGCTTATGGTGTGACTACGGCAGATGTGCGGGCAGTGCTGGATCAAGTCGCTCCCGGTACGGCAGTGGCAATCGCACTGTTTGAACATGCCTGGGCTGGAGGCTTGGCAGAAGCGGTGCGGGATGCTGGTGGGCATTTGCTGGCACAGGGTATTCTCACCCGTGATGCGGTGCTAATGCTGGGAGAAGAACTGGCCGCGAGCGCCGAAGCGGAACGGGTGATTGAAGCAACCCTAGCAATTAAGGGGGCAGCACTGCTGGATGCGATCGCCTTTGTGGAATCGGCCAAACAAGCGGCTACAACAGCTGTGGGTGAGAACATCACCGCTGCGATCGCTGCCCAAACCCTACGAACCTTGATGGCAGTTGGAGTTGTCGATGATAGTGAGATCGAGCCAGCCATTCTCTCCCTGGTGGAGGTAGGCTTGTTGTCACCGGAGATTGTGGCAAACGCGATCGCCAAAGCTGATGCTGCACTGAATGCAGTCAACGAAGCCTTTGCCGCCCAGGGTTCTTACTCGTAATAAAATGCCCTGCTCTCGAAGAGCGCTTGCTTTTATTTTTTGGATCTCCCTTACCCAATCACAATTGATGAAGTTAAAAAATCAGAATTATTGTCCAATGATTGTCAATTGCGACAAGTCAAATATCTAAATAATAATGTGGAACAAGATCATCGATTTATCAAACGATTGATCAAAGGGGGAATGGGATTTAAATCATTTTATACAGCTAGAAGAACACTAATTGGTTATGAAACGGTGCCGAGGCTTTGTCTTAAGCTTTGTTGGGTTGCAAAAGTTACAGGCTAAGCTCAGTCAATTTGAAACAGAGAAAGGTTACAAGTGGACTCAGCAGGCGATCTCCCGACAAACTCAATTAGTTGAGCCGCAAGGATTACATCCCACAACTATTAAGAAGATTGTTTACAGTCAAATTGGTGTTGATGAGCGATCGCTGCAAATACTATTTCAGGCGCTAGGACTTGAGCTTGAACCTCAAGACTACAGTTTGGCAGCTCACCTCGATAGTGAGATCGAGTTAGCTGACTCCACAGACAGCGCGAAATCTGCTGAAGTTCAGACAACTCTGGTTCCCGAGTTTCCAGGTGGACCTGTCCCTCTCCATTCCCCCTTCTACATTGAACGGACTGCATTACAAGCACGTGCTTGTACTGAGATGACTCAATCTGGTGGTTTAGTTCGCATCAAAGCTCCTCAGAAGATGGGGAAAAGTTCGTTTGCCTTGCGTCTGCTTGACCACACTATCAGCCTTGGCTATCGCACCGTTCGAGTTGACTTTCAACAAGCCGAGGAGTCTATTTTCTCTGATATTGATCGCTTCCTCCGCTGGTTCTGTAAAACGCTTAGTTATCAGCTAGATGTGCTGCCTACGCTGGACAAATATTGGGACGAGGAAGCAGGCAGTAAGGTTAGCTGCACGATCTACCTTCAGCGAGCCTTACTCAAGCCGATTCAGGTTCCTGTCGTTCTCCTGCTCAATGAAATTAATTGCGTCTTTGAGCATGCAGCTATCTCTGGAGAATTCTTACCTCTATTACGCTCGTGGTACGAGGAAGCGAAGGGCAACTCAATTCTGCAAAAGCTCCGCCTTGTGCTAATTTATTCTACCGAGATTTACGTTCCGCTAAACTTCAATCAGTCCCCCTTTAATATCGGATTGCCGATTGAGTTGCCTGATTTGATGCCAGAAGAAATCCAGACCTTGGCTACCTACTATGGTCTATCGCCCAAAGTCGCATCGCCACTAATGGAAATGGTTGGAGGACATCCCTATTTGGTGCAATTAGCCCTTTACCATCTTTGGAATGATCAACTCACACTAGAGCAGCTATTACATCAAGCACCTACTCCTGTTGGGATTTATGCCAATTGCCTCAACCGTTGTTTATTAATGCTGCAAAATAATCTAGAACTGGCAGAGGCGTTTGCGCTAGTTGTGGAAGCTGGCGATAAAGTTTGCCTCAGTTCAATCATTGCTTACAAGCTAGAGAGTTTAGGTTTGATTAAGCTCGACAATCATGGAGCAAAACCAAGCTGCAAGCTTTATCAGCAGTTTTTCACACTTCAATCGACAATCGCTCCCAAAGCTGCAACTCAAACTCAAACGCGCAAAAGCCAACTTGGGCGATCGCCTCACGCTTCACTCTGGGTGATGGGATGACTGCCTATCGCTATCAGGTTGGCGGAAGTTTAACGGTTGATGCACCAACTTATGTGGTGCGTAAAGCCGATACCGAACTTTTGGATGCATTGATAGCAGGGGAGTTTTGCTATGTGTTCCATTCACGGCAGATGGGCAAATCGTCCCTGCTGTTCCGCACTCGCTACCTGCTAGAACAACAGGGGTTTCGGAGTGCCTTTCTCGACATGACCCGCATTGGCAGCGAAAATATCTCATCCAATCAGTGGTACAAAGGCATTATTTGGGAGCTATGGCGCAACTTCGACTTAGAGGTTAATCTCAAAGCTTGGGCACAGCAAGTTAAGGATCTTTCGCCTGTTCAACAACTTAGCCTATTTATAGAAGAAATTCTCCTGCCTGCATTTCCCCAGGAGCAACTATTCATCTTCGTAGACGAGATTGATAGTGTCCTTAATCTGGACTTTTTAGTCGATGATTTTTTTGCGCTTATTCGCTCCTGCTACAACCAACGGGCTGTCAACCCGGCTTATCAACGTTTGAATTTTGCCTTGTTTGGGGTTGCTACTCCCTCGCATCTGATTCAGGACCGACACCGCACTCCCTTCAACATTGGTCGAGGCATTGAGTTACACGGCTTCGAGTTAGGAGAAGTTGTGACCCTTGGCCAAGGCTTAGCGGGTTTTGTAGATGATGTGCAAGCGGTTCTCAAACGAATTTTGTACTGGACAAACGGTCAGCCATTTCTAGTACAGAAGCTTTGTCAGTTGATTGTAGAGGAGATGGAAAGCTTACAGGAGCGGCAGACATGTACATGCGAAGCCAGAAGTCAAAAGTCACAATTAATACAAGATTCAAAGCTTCTCACCTCCTCATCTTCCCAACTGGTTGACCGAATTGTGCGAGCGCGCATCATTAACAATTGGGAAACTCAAGACAATCCTGAACATCTGCGAACTATTCGCGCTCGCATTGAAAGCAACGAGCGGCGTGCGGCGCAAATACTTAACATCTATCAGCAAATTTTAAACACTCAACAGAACAATGATAACTGTTCATCGATCGCTGCCGACAATAGCCGTGAACAAATTGAACTTTTGCTGTCTGGGTTAGTAATCCAACAGCAGGGATACCTCCACATCAAATGCCACATCTATCAGGAAATTTTCAATCTCAAATGGGTAGAGCAACGGCTTGCAGCCTTACGTCCCTATTCACAAACTTTCAATGCCTGGATCGTGTCAAATCAGCAGGATGAATCGCGATTGCTACGAGGTCAGGCATTGCAAGATGCACTCTCGTGGTCACGGGGGAAGAGCTTGAGCGATTTGGATTATCGCTTTTTGGCTGCCTGTCAGGATTTGGAGCAGCAACAAATCCGTATGGTTTTGGAAGCCAAAGTAGCACAACAAGTCAAGGCTCGCCTGGCATTGGAGAAACGAAACACCCGACAGCTGAATTTGATTCTTTCACTAGTCAGTGTAGCTCTGCTGATTTCGACTGGCTTGGGCTTGGCGTTATTTATGCAATATCGTAGGGCGTTGAACCTAGAAAAGCAGCTGACTTTTCCCGTTAAGTGTCAAAAACTCATTTCAGAATTTGATAAACTAACTTTGAATTGTTGACCAAGTTTTTTAACTTAAAAACCAACGGTTTAAGGTTCCGAAAGCCTTATCTGAAGTGTAACGAGTGTGAGGACAGATGTTCAATCATCAATGGAAGTTGTGGGATAGGCTGTTACTTATTTTGCCAATTACTTGCAGTGTTTTGCTGTTGACTAAAACGCCAGCAAATGCAAATGACTTGATCAAAAATCCCGATGAATTAGCAGGAAAATCATCTGGAACAAAATTGGTTGGACAGCCTTTGAATGTAAAGCCAGCGATCGCACAAACACCACAAAAAAACGCGATCGCAACTGAAGAATCATTGTCGGCACAAGAGTTTGTTTCTCCAGAAATGGAGCAGGTAAACTCGGTTTCTCAACTCTCCGATGTCAACCCCACGGACTGGGCATTTGCTGCTTTGCAATCTCTAGTTGAGCGTTACGGCTGTATCGCAGGCTATCCCAATCGCACCTATGGCGGTGATCGAGCCATGACGCGCTATGAATTTGCTGCTGGGTTACATGCCTGCCTGGATCGTATTAAGGAATTGATTGCCACCTCAACCGCAGATTTGGTCAACAAACAAGACCTAGAAACGCTGAGAAAACTTCAACAAGAGTTTGCACCAGAACTCGCAGTGCTACGCAATCGGGTTGATAGCTTAGAAGCTAAGGCTGCGACTCTAGAAGCGAATCAATTTTCAACCACAACTAAACTATTCGGCAACGCCATCTTTGCAGTATCTGATGTGTTTGGTGAGGATGGCGGTACCAACCAAAGCGTTTTTCAATATCGGGCTAATTTGAACTTGGCTTCCAGTTTTACGGGTAGAGATGTGCTGTTGATGAGTTTATTCTCAGGCAATGTTCCCCTAGGCACAGTTCAACAACAACAAGGTTTGATTACTGGTCCGTTCAACTTAGCAGGTGTCGATGTCGATATTCCTGGCGTTGCTACTGTTAGAAACTCCACAGCGGAAGGAACATTATCGTCACAATTTGGTGCTAACACATCGAATGGAGTTTTGCTGGCCGTACTTGCTTACAGCTTTCCCCTCACCGATGATTTGAATGTTGCTATAGTTAACAGTTTTGCTCCGTTCCAACTGTATGCGCCGACCCTAAATCCTTATTTCGATGACAAGGACGCTGGCACCGGGGCAATCAGCGTATTTGGTGAGTACAACCCAATTTATACCCTTTCTGGTGGAGGTACAGGCGTTATTCTCAACTACAAAATTGGAAGTTCTCTGACTTTAACGGGAGGTTATCTTGCCGATGGTTTTGTCGCAGGAAATCCCAACAGAGGACTGTTCAATGGTGGCTATGGGGCATTGGGACAGCTGACGTGGAACGTGACGGACAACTTCTCTGTTGCAGGCGTTTATACCAATGACTATGCGCCACCGAGGGGGCGGTTTGGCTTTAACTACAATGCCTTGGCTGTCACCGGTACCGCCGTTGCCAATACCCTAGCAGGTCAAGACCCTTTTTCCCCAGTAGTTACCAACGGCTATGGGGTGCAGTTTTCCTGGAAAGTCAATCCAGGCTTTGCTGTAAATGGCTGGTTTAGTACCTTTTATCCTCGCTTAATTGGTCAGGGCGATGGCAATATTCTCACTTATGCCCTCAACTTCGCCTTCCCCGATTTTGGAAAAAAAGGCAATCTTTTGGGGTTTGTCTTTGGTGCAGAACCCTACCTCACCGATTTTGATGGCGGCAATCCTCAAGCATTTAAAGTGGATGTGCCCCTACATATCGAAGGCTTCTACCGCTATCAGCTTACTGACAGAATTTCTATTACTCCTGGGGTTATTTGGCTAACCGCGCCCAACCAAGACCGGGATAACGGCAGCGATATTATTGCCACTCTTAGGACAACTTTTCAGTTTTAACCTGAAGTTCCCCTTTGACAAAAAAGCGTAGTGTATGCATAGAAGGGCTTGGGCGCGATTTTGATTTCAGTTTTACTGGGTACAAATTAGGCTAATACCCAGTAAATCTATTGCCCTTTGTTGCACTCTCGTGGGTTCAGTAATCTTATCAAAAGTAAAATTAGTCCCGGCAATAGTCGATTGAATTTTATTTTTAACAACAGTTGCGGTTAGCAGCTAACAAAGTTTGGAAACTATGGACAGGTAAATTATTCTCGGTACGTTTGGTATGAGCTTTAGCCAAACCAAATAATTTGTTTAATTCCAAACCGAGAACGGACTTTTTCTATTTGGTTGGTAAAAGTTGTTGGGTCAGAAGTATTTCCCTCAAATACTTCCACTGCAATTGGACAGCCTGGTACAATGTTTTTTGCATTCAAGCCTGCATTCATTGCCTAATAACCTTTCCAGGCTATTTTAGTACATTTGCACGGGGTAACTTCAGATTAACAGTGTTCCCGAAGAGCGGGGGTGCGCTTCCTCTTAGGAGTGACTAAAAAAATAAAACCCCACGTAGAAGGTGGGGGGTTTCTCTTGTTAGTACTAATGTACTATAAAGTAACCAAATTGACAAGCGATCACCGCGACATTACGTCTTGCTTAGTGAGTGAATTTTCTTTTGTCGGACGACCCATCGGTGTTTAACTTGGTCGAGCAATATGAAAAGCACAAACATAGGATAATTCAATGGTGTCACCGTTTTGTTCTAGCACCTGTCGTAATCCCTCAAATAATTCTTGTTTGTGCTGTGTCTCTAGTTTCAAGTGAGGTGAGTAGGTATTCAACAACATCAAGTATTGATCCACTGAGTATATAACTTCGACCTCCATATGTCCAGATACTAGGTCCTTGAAGTTTTACTGAACTGACTTTTTCTATATAACGCTCACAAGCGAGTCAAAAATCATCAAAATCACCTCTTGGGGGTTGAGCACTCAATTTATTCTGACTCCTCAATTGTGGCTTGGAGAATTCTTTTTCAATTACGGATGACCGATGGTAGTAACTTGGAGTCCCAAATGTAAAGTCCTTTTTGTGAAGGCACTCTTGAGAATCGTCCGGCACGATAACCACGCGACAATTCACTTAACACATTCGATTTTACTTGTTGCACTTGTAATGGGTCGAGTTCTCCGTATAATTGGTTAATCACTTCAGCCACATCAAAAACTTTTCTGGGATTTTGTTGTAGCAACAAAGTAATCGCATCAATTAAAAATTTCCCTTCAAACTCTCCTTGCATTGGAATAGTATTAGTTTTCGCCTGTGGTGAAGGTTTTTTGTCTTTGTTTTTTCCCTGCTTAGAAGACTGCTTAGAAGAACTAGTACTCTTCGAGTTGAGCAGTTTTAAGTCCAAAGTAAAATAGCCAGGCTTGCCAGGAACCAAAAACCATTTGCCGCTTTCTCTGCCATGAGTCAACGTAGATTGAACTCTGCCTTTTACTACTTTGAATACATCTGGCTCTAACTCACCATACAGCAATCGCACCAGCATATCTATGTGACACACACTGCCTGCGTATTTTTGCAATATCTTTTGGATCGCTTCGCTGCGGCTTAAAGACTGATACTCTTCTAGCATGGGAATATCTGACGATTTGCCCGAGTTGGCTTGAGTATCTGAATATGTCTGTCCAACCGTAGATGTTGACGCTGGCAGCTCGTCTGTGAAGGTGGATGCACCCGATGATTCATTGATCGAAGAAGGGAACAGGGAACGGGCAACGGGCAACAGTTCCGTGTTTTCTGTTAAGGTGTCGGGGTCTAAAACCCCATCTTCTATAAGTTGCTTGTTTGGGTTGGGGTCTAAATGCCTATACATAACCCCCCTGTTCCCTGTTGCCTGTTCCCTGTTGCCTTTTAACTCTAAATCATTTGTTTGTGAAACCTTAGAGTTGATAGATTCTACTAAATTGGGCGAATAGTCAGTAATGTTATCGCTGTTTTCTGACAATGATTTTTCTTCGTTAGCAGTTGTAACTACCTCATCGGTTACTAACGGCATCTCGATATTTTGATTTTCAGTAGATATATTCTCTACCTCTGAATCTTTTGTTGGTGCAACTTCAGAATTGATAGGTTCTACTAAATTAGCTGAAGTTTCAGTAATGTTATTACTATTGCCTAACAACCCATTTTCACCCACATGAGCAGGCAATACCTCAGTTGTCACTTCGGGTGTTGAGTGCTTGTTTTCAACACTTGATTGTGAAGACCAGTTGGATAATAGTGCTTCTACATGCTTGAGATTCTCTAATGCTTGGCTGTATAACTTTTCGTATTTTTCTACGCTTTGAGCGTAGTAGTTTCGTAATTCCAACAATGGAGCCACCAGACTTTCTGGCGGCGGCTGTAATTGCGATTGACTATTCATAAACTTTTAGTTTTACCAAAACCACTATTCCTTGTACTAGTAGTACATTTTTGTTGCTTATGCTCGTCAAGCTAGCCCATCAAAGGCTGCTGCTAGTCCAAGATGTACACTATTACCGGATGAATATATTGATAATAGCTTTTAGCTTTTAATCATGCCAACTTACTAGACACATGGATGATAGTGATAAGAAGCGATCGCTTCTGGCATTAAGTTTGCGATCGCCACGTTTATATTCGACAGCATTGGCACGAACAGGCGGGTTTGAATCCCCCACTAATTGTTCCTGGGAGCAAAGCGCAGTATCCCTCATGCCTTTGTTCGTCAATGTTTCAAATCAACAATCAACGCATCTACAACATTACAATCACCAACAGCACCAACAGATCCACTACACAATCAACAGCAACAGCGCGATCGCTTATTCGTTTTCCTCCACCATTGTCAGCGTGAACTGCCTACAGATATAACAGTTCAACGGGAGTATCCCAATTTTTGAAACCGCTCTCAAATAACAAGTATTGGGCCAATGTGCAAGCAGCGATCGCACTCCCGAAGAAGGCACTTGCTCAGGGGTAGTGCTCAAACCCAACTGGGCTGTTCACGCTTCACACAAACGCAGTGGCGCTAAGGGTAAAAATACGGTGACTCACATCTTGCACCAAGAAAAATTGATGTAATTTTATTACTCAGTAAAAAAGCTAAACCCCTAATTTCACGATAAAAGTCAATAAAAATCAAGTAGCTTTATCGCACATCTTTTTACTTTATCTGGGGTTGTACGGAGAGGTGCAAGATATGAGGTGACATCCGATGTCAGTGCTCCCTTTAATTGGGCGAGTCAACTCCCGGCATAGCGATCGCATTCCTCACAAGGGGTGGTTAAGAAGCCTTCACTCTTTAGCGGTGGATGTGCAACAGATGATGCGGTGGTTTCCCATGAAGGAGTAAGAAGGGCTTACGCTATTTTCAGTTTTTCTGGTTTGAGGTTGACCACTCTCGAACTTCACGACTTTATTATTTTCTAGCTCAGACCATAAGTACGCTATTTCAAGGCTTTCAGGGCTCTCAAACTTCACGACTTTATTTTCAATGTACGCTATATGGATTCTTCTTTTTCTTTGAGTCCTTTAAGCAGTTCGCAACAGTAGCACTTTTGAATGAGGAGATGCTGCCCTGAATTTACCTCTTCAACGGTCTCAACCGTAAACTCTTGGCAAACAGAGCAGAACTTTTCCTGTTTCCAGTAATTCAGGGAATACACTCGTAGGTGAAATTTTGAACAATCAAGATATAATTGACATCCAGGACAGCACCAACCAGCAACCCGAATCCTGCGAAGTTGATGTGCGACTTTTTGTGGCAAAGGCAGATTAGCTAACACCACCTCCGGTTCCACTTCCTTCATCCTTCGTCCACAAACATTACATCTAAACGTCTCGTTTCGACTTACGATCTCTGCTCTAGATATACCAACTGGTTCAACTAACATAGGCGTTGACTATAGCAAGGAACAGATGAACCTAACTTTCAGAGCTGATTCGTAAAGAAAATCTTAAGGATACCCAATTCATTGGTGGCCATGACTTTCAGAGAATAAACGCTCTCTTGGCTCAAATTCCTGAAACCCTTACGAGACAAAGACTTTACTCTAGTTTACAAATTAGCTCTCAAGATGTTGTTATTTCTTGAAGTTTAACTATTTATTGTGTAAGCGTTTTATTCCTGTTCTTAAAGTTAAATGTTTCCTCTTCTTCTTTTGGCGATCGCTGGCATAAAAATATATTCTTGATTAGAAATCATCCCGCAATGATGCAACGCTCTAATAACTTCTAATTAATTTGGAATTTTGCGGGCGTTGATTTTGAATTTTGAATTGTTTTGTCACCCTATACTTAGCCAGCCATTAATTGCTGCTTCTAGTAAATGTGCGTCATTTCCAGGAGGATACATATAAAGCCCTTCATTTGCAGTTCGGATTCCAAAGTAGTAGTAATAGCCACCATCATTACATATTTCTTCTACACTTATTTTTTCGATTTGAGAGACATTAATTGTTTGAATTCGTGCATTCCCAACTAGATAGGTATTCACTCGTGGATGGGGTGAACGAAAAAAAGTGTGGGAGAGTAGTTAGCGGATATATTACGCTAACATAGCTGAGATGCCATAAAACCAAACTTCCTATGAACAACCGCCAATCAATTCTGTCTCATATCAGTGACACACTCCAGGACTTACCGGAGTGTCACCATTTAGAAGAATTTGTGGGCGAATTTTACAATATGTGGCTAAAATTAGGGAAATTTGTGCAACAAAGCTTATTCCAAGCCTTAATTGAAGAAAAAGAAGCCGAATACTCACATCCGAGAACTAAACGAGAAAAAAGATATTACACCCCATTAGGTGAAATGGTTCTTGTACGTAGAGCTTATGAGACAACAGATGGTATTAAAGTCCTAGTTGATGAAGAGTTAGGGCTACCAAAAGATAAATGGCTACCAATGGTATTAGAATTAGCCTGTGCCTTGGGAGTCAGTAGTGAATTTCCAAATTCTCACTCTTTGTTTCAAAAATGGACAACGCTAAATTTGACACAAAAAACCTTAGCGTTGCAAGTAGAAAAGGTAGGAAATCAACTACAAAGCCAAGAATTTAAAGTTGAATGTGATATTGATTTGAGTTCACAGTTGTCAGTAGATAATTTAGAGTCAGAGCAAGCAGATTTATTATATGTGGGAGTTGATGGAGTCATGACTCCCTTGAATCAAAAACAAGGATATAAAGAAGCAAAAGTTGGTGTAATTTTTTGGAATAAAGACCATCAAAAAGTTGGTAAAAAAAGAGGTGTGATCCGGCAAAGGGAATATGTAGCTACTTTAAAATCCCGCAAAGAATTTAGAGATAGAGTATCCCAGTTATATAATCAAGTAGCAGGACAGAAACCTACAAAAACCGTATTGATTGGTGATGGCGCACATTGGATTTGGTCGATGGCATCAGAACAATTTCCAGGCGCAGTGGAAATTCTCGACTTTTTTCATCTCTCAGAATATGTGTGGGCAGTAGCGAAAGCAGCGTATCCAAATAAAGAAGATTCTCAAAAGGATTGGGTGAAAACTCAACAACAACTCTTGAAAAAATCTGAATGGACTACAGTAATTGAAAATTGTCATCAATTCCCCAAAAAGAAGAAAGATTTAAAGAGAGCAATTACCGATTTAGAGCGTTATTTAACTAATAATCAAAGTCGGATTGATTATCACTCTTATTTAAAAGCTGGTTTAATGATTGGTTCAGGAGTTGTTGAAAGTTCCAATCGGCGTGTGGTTACTCAAAGATTAAAACAGGCTGGTATGCACTGGTCTTTTTTTGGAGCAGAAGGAGTTATGGCTCTTAGAGCAGCATATTTAAGTAATTCAACTCGATGGTCAAATTTTTGGTCATCCTTATCTTACAATCAAAGTAGTTAGCGTAAATTCTCCGCTAACACTTGGACTTTTAAGCTTGTATTTAATAGTGGTCAAAACAAGAGAACAGAGTCTTTCAGATTTAGCACAAAGAATAGAACTTTTACTTGCCAAAAGAGAAGAAATCAACCAAGAAATCTCTACTCTTAAGAAGAGTGATGTAGCTGTAAATGGTTGTTGGATTGTTCGTTACCGCGCCAAAGGTAAGGGCGGAGCTTATTGGTATTACAAGTGGCAATCATCTGAACCTATCTTTGTTACCAAAAATGGTAACAAAAGTTGTCATCAATATATTGGTAAAGCAGGTAGTCCAGCTTTCTTAAAGGCAGTTGAGATGATGAAAAATCGGACAAAAATCGAGGCGTTAAACCAGGTGCTTCATACACTAGAGCTAGGACTAAATGACCTAGTTGAAGAAGCTACAAGATATCAGAAATCTGATGAGAGTTAAAATTTATCTTAGTCAGAGCTTGGTTAGCTGATTATATCCGCTAACTATTTTCTCTTCCCCACACTTTTTTTCGTTCACCCCGGAAAAGATGCCTCGGAGCAACCAGCAGCTTCTGGTTGTGTTGCAAAAATTACTGAGGATATGAAGACCCTGTTGGAGAGCCAAACCAATTCAAAATTCAAAATTACGCCTAATGTGAATTAGAAAAAAAGGCAGGAGAAGTAAGAAGATGAAAGTTACCAGCTTTTCAACTCAGACTTCCCCCATGACTAGCATAGACTTTGAAATGCTAATCACAACAATGTTTATCATAGTAGATGATTGGTATGAAAAGCAAGTAAAAAGCACAAGACTGTTAAAAATTAGATTCAGAGAAAAAACATGAAAAAACTAACAATTGAAATCATAGAAGAATCACAATATCGTGGCATTTGTGATTCCTCAGCCGGAGTTGCTCTTGCAAACAAGGATCAATTTGTCGTTGCTAATGATGAAGACAACCTCTTGCGAGCCTATCAGTATGCTAACAATAGCAGTGGAAAGACTATAGTCGATCTCGGACAATTGCTTACAACACCTACCAAACTAGAAATGGATATCGAAGGTTCAGCGACTATCGATAATGTCGTCTACTGGATTACTTCTCATGCCCGAAATAGTCAGGGTAAATTAAGACCTACACGGCATAACTTTTTAGCCGTTAAATTTACCGTGACTGGTGAAGAAGTTAATGTCTTGCGAGTTGGACATTCTTACAGAAATCTACTCGGTGATATGCTCATAAAAAATAGACAGATCAAGAGATATCTTGAATCAGCAGAACTCCTGGCTCCAGAAGCAGAAGGTGGATTAAATATTGAGGGACTTTGTTCGACTCCCAATAAAGAGTTATATATTGGTTTTCGCAACCCAATTCCAGACCAAAAATCCTTATTAATTCCCTTAAAAAACCCGGCTGATTTGGTAAATAAAGCAGGAGTATCTGCTGATTTTGGTGAGCCTATTCTTTTGGATTTAGGAGGACGGGGTATTCGCAGCATCGAATATTGTGAAGCACATAAGATTTATTTAATTATTGCCGGAGCTTTCGATGATGTTTCTAATTTTGCCTTATACCAATGGTCAGGTAATGTAGAGGAAAATCCGGAATTAATTGACTTCACTTTTCCTGAAGATTTTCGTCCAGAGTCTCTTTTCTTTTATCCTGATCGAGAAGACGAATTGCAGATCATGAGTGATGATGGAGGGGCAAAACGAGATGGAGTCACTCAATGCAAAGATTTAGAAAATGATAGTGACAAGTTTTTCCGCAGTATCCGAGTCAAGATCGTAAAATCGCCTTTGTATAGCAATGGAGAAATTTTGGTTGCTAAGGAAACCGATGGTGCTGAAAAGCAGATATCATAGGCACTTCAACAATCAGTATCAATTCAGCCTACTCTGATATTTGAAGGGGTTAACTGTCCCACTTTTGATTTTTAATCCGCCTTCGGCGGAACTGGTTTGTTATTTCCCCCATCATCCTCTAGCAACAAACTGCCATCTTCTAAACCATGTCCGCAGAAATGAACAATTTGAGGACGTTCTTATGCGATCGCACGACGAATATCGGCTGGACGTGGGGACTTGCAAACCAACGGCGCGATCACACTCCCAAAAAGTTCAACGAGCTATATCCTCTAGGGTAGAACATAACTTGATGGTAGTAACCTGCGATCGCACTGATAGCAATTCTCATTTGCATACACCACACCATAGGCGGTTAACCTAAGCCAGGAAATAAAATTACAAATAAAAGTATTAGACCTCTACGAACGGTTTAATAAAGAGTTAGATGAAATACTTTGAACGATGTGGACTTTCGGAATCGAGTTAAAGGTGCAATTACCCAAACACTTATCAAAGCTCTCTTAGAGGATGCGGGATATCGAGTTATTCCGCTGGGAGTTGAAGAGATAATCAGGGAAGTCAAAAACCTTTCGATGGAAGAATATATTGAGTTAGGTTTATCTAAGAAATTGAGAAGCCTACCAGACTTCCTTATTACTGATTATTCATTTCAAAAAAGTTGGTTGGTGGAGGTGAAATATCGGAAGCGTTGGAACAAGAGTGTTAAGCAGGATCTAGGTCAGCAAATTCGAGAGCAAGTCAAAATCTGGCAGCCTCTTTATTTAGTGGTTTTCCTAGGGTCATCAGTAGATCCGCGCAATGACACCCCCGCCAACAGAATCGGTGCTATAAAATTAGTCTCTAGTAACAACCACCTATGTTGTTGCTCACGCAGAAAGCGTAAGTTTTTCTCTAAAGAGTTTGAAGAATACAATATGCCTTGGGAAGAGATAACGTGGAAGAATTTCCGCAGGATTCAAGACATATTCCCCAATCTGAGCGAGCGGTGGGAAGATTCAACGTTGATTCAGTCGCTAGAGATTTTGAAAGCACTGGAAGAGCTAGACCTTTTTGAGTGATGAGTAGTTGGATACCTAAGTGGATGTCTAAGCCAGGAAGTCACCCCCCAACTTAGGCATCCACTTAGTTCGTGGGGCCTTCGATCCTTTTTTAGGGATCGCCCACGTCTTGCAGCAGCAATCGCTCTTTTTATACGCTTCCTTCAGAGGGAACTCTTAACGGGGAACTCTTAACAGGTAAACCCACCCTTAAAAGTGTGGGATTGAAATAAGGACGCTTTGTTTTTCGGGCTTCGCCTCTCAAAACTATGCTAAACTCACAAGTTTTTCTCGTCGGCAATTAATTGTGCAACCAATGCTCATACCCGATTGCACTAAGGTGTGAACAAAGCAATGGTTCACTGGATTAATAAACTCAAACAAACGAGAGTTGTGTTGGAACCTTAGGTAAGGAGAGAAAGCCACTTGAGTAATGAAGTCAAATACCAAACCACTTTGGAAAATGTCGATTGGCAACACATGAAATCGACATTAGCTGCCGATTGCTTCGATAATGGACGAACCCCAAGACAACTTCGAGAATCCTTTAAAAATAGCTATGCCACTGTCATTGCCTATGCTGACGAGCGCATCATCGGTACTGCCCGAGTACTCTCTGATGGTATTTGCAACGCTTACATTGTCGATGTCTGGACTCTAACAAAATACCGTAGACGTGGAATCGCGACCACCATGATCAAGATGCTTTTAGCAAAGCTTGAAGGACAGCATGTTTACTTGTTCACGGATGATGCGATCGAATTTTACGAACAACTCGGCTTTAAACCTCAACCAATTGGGCTTGCCCTGGTGGTAGGGCAATGGTTACGAGGAAATGCCTAAGATGACATCGGCTAGCTTTGTTAACACACCCTCTTTAGTCAAGGCATATTAAAATAATTATTTTAATAATTCTTTACAACTTTGAATTGAATTGACCATCCTCATCAATGGCAGACCGATCTGATCTGCTCGGATACTTACCCCAGAGATTGACAAGACAGGCTTGCAGTTTAATCAGTTTAATCAGCTTTATTCCCTTTTAACACTTGATCTAACAGGTTTCTAGCAGCTTGTGCTTTAGCCAATGCTGCTTGATGGTCACTATAGGCACGAACCAGACGTACTAGACCGTTCACACCTGTCTTGAGTTGCTCAAGCTCTTGGCCAGCAACCAATTCTCCATCAAGCATTCGCACCAGTAATGGTTTGATGTCACCGACTTCTTGTCGGACTTTTTGGAGCTTTTCTACAGTATTTAGCAGGGTCTTAAGTGAGTTCAAGATGTCATCAATATCCTGAGTATCCTCCACTGCTTCAGGAGAATCTTTGATTATGACCGTATCTTCCGTGTCTGAAACTGTAGGCAAAGCCTGAGCAGATTTTTCAGTTTTCACTCCGTTTGTTCGTGCCATTAACGTGCTGTCTTAAAAGTTTTATTTAGTTTATCGCTGATCTCAAAAACTAACACGCGATCGCACTTTCACAACTCCCTACTCAGTTAGAGTGTTCCAAAAAATAAAATGCCCAGCCCTATCAAATATATATTCACCCAACCCAAGGATTGATGAGCGTTTCGCCCTTCAGGCGAAACGCGAGGGCTGGGCATTTTATTACTGGTAGAGGCCTTAATCAACTCATCTACCTATCGGGCGCAGCCTAGCTGCCAACAGCGCGATCGCTGCAACACAACCAAAACTTTCACCGAACAAGGGAACTCTTAACGGGGAACTCTTAACAGGGTTGGTTAGTAAAAAAACTTTAGTTGTGGGTATGAAGCCCACTTTAAACAAAGAATTGTTTTGAGAAGCGAAGCCGGAAAAACAAGGCGTCCTTTTTTCAATCTCATTCTTTTAAGGATGAGTTCCCAGATGAGCTGTTCCCTCTTAAGAGTTCCCTTTGAATACTATAGCTGTTGCCAGGTAGATTAGGACATCATCTGATCATAAAACCCTGACACCAAGGGATTTTTAAGCCTGTTAAGAGTTCCCTGCTATAACCGTCATTAAAGCGGCTTAACAACGAGCGATCGAGCCAACGCTTGATTCCTCTTATGATAGAGGCTACGGAATTGGGAGCACCCTTAACAGGACTCACAATATTAGAGCCACAAGTCTTACAAACAGCAGTAGGGGGCGCAAATAATGCACATATAGGGCTGCACCAAGCTATTGACTAGCTCAAACATGCCGGGCTTCTGTGAAACTTTCAGCCACTGCACCGCACGACTCAAACGCAGTGAAGCGCAAACGTTCTACTTTTCTTCCTCCCGCTCCCTTCCCCCTTGCACCCTGCTAAGAGCTCCCCTGCTTCTTCAAGCCCTGCCCCCTGCTAAGAGCTCCCCTGCCTCTTCAAGTGTCCTGCCTCAAAAAACCAGAGTCCGCAACAGGCGTGCGATCGCGCATTCTAATGGCAGCACCCCGTTAGACCTATGCAGTCAATGGTATGACCATAACTCTAATAATTATCGGAATATTCTTATCCATCCAGCCCCAAATTTGATCTGGAATGCGTTATCAAATTTTCAACTATAAATCCGCCTCTCAACTATCAACATTAAGCCTTTCAATTTCCCATCCTCTGTAAAACTTTGGCTAGTGCGACATTTATTATCGTTATTCACAAGATTAATCATTTCCGTTGCCAATAATTTACCCGTTGCTTTATTCCAGATATTAAAAATGATGATGTTATCTCCATGTTCCCGTGCAATCGCGGTGAAATTTGTCCACGCAGGAACATCTACTGCTGCTATTTCTATTTCATCATCACTAATTACCTTACCAACAAAACTGTTAGTGACAGTTCTACCATCAGCATAATGGTAAGTATTGGTTTGTACCCATTGATTGTCAACTATATCTTGTCTAATTTCAGCTTCAAAACGTTCTGTTTGTTGACCTGTCTGCGGTGGGTCTGAGTTTCTGGCAAAGGCAGGACTGCTCTACGGCTATCGCGCCGCAACACACTGGGCGGCACGCCAACAGTTAGCTGGGTTGGGTGTTGAGGTTGGAACGGAGCGAGTCGTGATTGACCGCAATCGGATGACAGGTGGAGGGGTGACAGCAGGTATTGATTTTGGTCTAGTGCTTGCCAAAGCCCTCTACGGCGAAAAAACTGCCAAAATCATTCAACTACTAATGGAGTACGATCCCGCTCCGCCATTCGATGTCGGTTCACCCGAAAAAGCCGGATCTGAGTTGGTCAATGAGGCGATTGCCTATGCAATGGGGACGATGGGTTTAGAAGTAAAATAGGCAACTCGCCATGACTACAACTTCAGAAATCGATCGCGATCGCAGGTCTCCTGATTGGCTAGGGATCTGTTTTTATGGAACTGCAATCGTCTTTAACCTTTGCTTGGTTGTTCAGGTGATAACCTGGTCTTTGTGTTTCTATGGCTCGCACTGCCGCTATAATACGAGAGGTTAAACCGACAGGATCTTTAATCTCAACCATTATTCTTTTTTACTAAAACGTAATTTGATATAAAAAGTAGTCTAAAATCATATCCCCTACCACCATCTCAAGTTGTAGAGAGTTGCACCAAAAAACTATGGAGCGATGGCAATCTTGTGAGTGGCGATCGCCCTTAAGCAACCTGACTTGACTACAAGCCTTAAAAAAACTCTGCTCGTCAATGCAGGAGTGTTGTACCTTTTTGCGCTTCTGAGTACCTTTCGATTTTGGCAGCAAGCTGTTCTCAACAGTCAGAGTAGATGTAGCGAGCAACCCGCTTGGAGACAGAAACTGAGTGCGTTCGCACCTTGCCTGATCGTTGCCGTGACACTTTTTTCGTTCATCTTTACTGTGCTGACATCTCACTGCACAACTGATGTAATCGCACAAGCAGTCAATTATGCTCGGCGACATGCCACCAAGCCTGCCTTTCAAGCCAAGATTGCTTCAGAACAAGGCTCACAAAGAAATCTCACCTCTAATACCGTTTCACAAAAATCTTGATACACGTTGGATTTAATGTAGGGGCGTACGACGGGCAACAGTGCTCTAGCCCGCTCAAGCGTAGTGCGCTCCGCGTAGGGAGATAAATTTAAAATAAATATATCAATCATAAAAGGGGATAAAAATGACAAATGATTTCAAAAAAGAAGCTTCAGGAAAACAACAAACCTCTGTTACCAAGCGCCAAACTTTTTGGGAGGAATATGGCGGCGCACCTTTTGCCTTTATTATGAGGAATCCCAGGATAACGCCCGTCGCCCTGCTTATTTTGGCCATAGCACCGTTGGTGATTACTGCTGTTGTTCTAGTGCTGCTTTGGCTTTGGCAGTAGGTAAAAAATATCCATTCAACATTTGTAGAACTTACGCATTGACAAATTAGACAAACAATGGAGTGAAGAAAATTAGGAAATATCACAAGTTTCATTGATGTTTTCACATCGAAATTGCTTCTTCAACCAATCAGGTGTAGTGGTGTGCTCGCGCTCCCCTATAACTGGGAGATAGCCAACGCCAAGAGCTTTCACTGTCGGTTCAAGAGCGCTCGCGCCCCCCAACACCCCACAACAAAGCCAGCAGCAGCCGGCTCAGATCCCAAGGGTGCGATCGCCCACAGCGATCGCTCAATACGGTTCACCAGCCGCTTAAAGAAACCTTTGGAAACAGTGGTAGTAGTTTGAGAAGGCGATTAGCACATTAGTCTCAAGGCAGATTTTGGTTTGATTGGCTCCACACGCCAACCTTTGATGCGAGTGCTATCTTCTGCGCCTCCTCAAAAGCCAGGTGATTTGGGCAGTCCACCCCTGATTTTTGATAGTAAGCCAAGCCAGTTTTGAGCATTTCCTCTTGAAAGCTGATCTCAGGCTCTCCCTTACCATAGGCCATCACCTCTGCAACGGTGTGTTCGTCGTTGTCTTTTTCCACTGGAATGATCATCACTTGATTACTGGCAGCCGCAATCAGCGATCGCAGTTTTTCTCTGGCTGCATTGCTCAATGCTTATCCTAGCCACAATAGAAAACAGACACAGAATTTAGTCAAACCAAAAAACGCAAATATGAAAGGGGATGCCATACATCATAGCTGGCACCTCCAGTGTATTCTATTCGCGCTTACTCTACTCATCGATTCCAACTTCTGATGCTGCTCGATGCAGCATAGATTTTTGGCGATTTTGCTGTTTTTGGCGGCTTTGGCTCATTAATAAACGAGCTTGTGCATTTACCGACCGAGATTTTTGATTGTATTGAATGCCAACAGTATTGAATTTCATGTTCGCCTCTTTTTTGTTTATCGGTGTTAAATGAGGCGCGTTCCTTCGAGAAGTTTGTCTCTACTTCCGTCTGTTTTTATTCACAGATGAACGATTTATCCTTACATCTATACTTATATCCTACAGAATAATTTTTGTCACTACCCAAACATCCGTACTTTGACTGTAGAGATTTCTTCAAAGCTTGTACAATTACTTCTTACGCTGATGCGATTGCTCTCTATAAAACACTTTGCCTACAAACTCACAGATTTGTTGTGCTTTTACCCTCTAGGAGCACATGAGGGGCGATCGCTCTCCATTCTTAAAGTTGGCTTACTCGCAAGGGCGATCGCGTACCGAAAATACTGTTCGCGCTCAGAAAATATCCTACATAATGGGCATTGCCAGTGCTGAGCCAGTGCTGAGCGCGTATTGTCGTCAACTTTAGAAATCAAACTGATATTCACAATTAGGATATGGAACTTCTAAACCTGGAATAAATGGCAATAGTGCTTTATACCTGTTTTGTGTCATTCTCAGATCGTAGAAATTAGCTGTATATTCAATAAGTTCATTGATTCCATGAGTGTGGTGGCACAGCGCAAAGCTTTGCGCTGTGCTAGGCTTCGCCCCTTTTTGTAAACACTGACGCAGTGCTGCTTCATTCGCTTTTCTCAAGTCAACAAATTTACCAAATTCTTCACGTACCAACTTAACCAGATTCTTGAGTTGGGCTTTGGATGCATTGCCTAAATCTGTGGTGCGGATGACATCTGCATCAAGACCAACCCAACCGATTAGACGGCAGTAAAAGGGAACGGGCACAGCGCTTAACTCACGGACAGTGACAGCGGGCAGGTGGGGGCACCCATCCCCCACCAACGCCTACCCTTCGGGTTCGCCACTTCCCCCTATAGGCAGAAGCCCTTACGGGTTCACCAGTCGCTCATGGGGGAAACCACGGCAGGTGCTTTATGCCGGGGAACCCGTCCACCGCACTGCCTCCCCAAGACCGCGTTCCTCACCAAGACGGGGAGTGGTCTCACCACCAATTGGTGGGGGTAAAAGATAAAGAACGTAGTTTGTAAATTATTATATAATTCTTAAGTAAATGCCTATCATTTCACTTAATATTTTAAATTCCTGGCAATCGCCTTTAGAGGCATAAATTTTAATCATTCCTATTACAGCATCTCGAAAGTTAAATTCATTAATTGGGTAGAAGGCTTTTTCTAATTGCTCCCAACTTACACCTTTTAAATATTCATCATCTGTTGGTGGTTCCGGGCGATCGCTTTGACTATATTTTTCCTCTAAGAACTGCAATACTACTTTTTCAATTGCAGATTCTATTATTTCTTGCTCCCCTTCACAAAGCCAATGTCCCCAGTGTTCAAAAGTTGTGATAGCAGATTTTGCAGCAGCTTTCGCCGCCATTTTTCTTTGTTCTTCAGGTGGCACGTTCATACTCAATTTTTCGCTAGCAAATTTGTCACTCCAAGGAAATTTTTTACTACTCATAATTTCATTTTCTTTCTGGAATAGACAGAGACATCACAGCACGGCGCTTTCTCTCCTCCCCTCGGCTCTCAAGGTGCGATCGGGAGGAACGACCTGTTTTCTCAACAGACTGGTACTCGCCAAGAGTGTAATCTCTTGAAACATGAATTAGCAATGAACCTCGATACTCAGTTTTCCAGGAACGATTTTCAACATCCTTCCCGGCATGAAATATCGCCCAAGCCCACGGAGCTTTAAGTGAAATTGCCTTCATATTTTAATTTGAGTTAATATGCAGTCTAAAAGTGAGATTTATAGGAACGCCGCAATCTTTTGACTTAGGCAATTGATGCCTCCAATTCTCGTAAAAGGGAACATCGCTCAAATTCCGGGAGCATCTAAATGGTGTTGCCCGTTCTTCCTGACTCCCGCAGGGAGTTCATTGATGAACTCCCTGCGTGAGCTACTGCGAGTGAATCGTAAATCCGATCAAGCTCCTCACCAGACAAATCACTTGATAAAATCGTGCGAAAGATTACATTCAAAATCAATCAGGCGCGCGATCAATAAATTAGGGGTTCGATGCCCCTAATTTATCCCGGTTATCCATCTCCACCGGATGGGGAATTCCGCCGAACCAGTTAAAACTGAGTCTGAACTTTTTTCCACTCGTTTACTTTTTCTTCATATTCTTTCCATGCTGCGGATCTTTCCTCCTTCTTGCTTTCATCATATATGGCCCGTTCATACGCTTGTTCATACCTCCCATAAGCTTGGGAGACTTCTTTCTCAGTATTCATTTCTTCTTTGCTTCTGGTTCTGTTCATTATTTTGCTCCTTGGTTGACGCCCTTCATATTTACCAATATATACCCAGTCTATATACTTTGTCTAGACCAAAACCATAGATATATATACCAAATATAGACTAGATGATAGGGGATCTCCAAAAAATAAAAGCAAGCGCCGTATTAAATATATTTTGGCGACTCCCAAGGATGAACGGCGCTTTCGCAAAGCGGGCGCGCTTCGACGGCTGGGCATTTTATTACTTGGAAAGGCCTAGAGAGAACTATATAGACGCATATATATACCTCATGCTAGATTGTGAACAGTACAGTCTCCTCCTTTTCTAAAAAAAGGCGGAGCCTAGCACAGCACCTTTAGGGTGCTGTGCTACCACAGTTAGAAATTTGTTGGCAAGGCGCAATAATCCATAAAGGCTCCGCCTTTTTTTAGAACACGTTTATCGAAGGTACAGATTAGGTATAGATATGCCTCAAACACTAGCCACTTTCAAAATTGAAGACCAACAGTGGAACGCATTTAAGCAAGCTACAAAAGCAGATAATTCTAACGCTTCCGAGACAATCAAGGCCTTTATCCAATGGTATTTGTCTGGAAACAGATTAAATGCTGAGGTGAATGTATCTGAGATTGATATAGACCAGCGTATAGAATCGCGCCTCATACCATTAATCAATCGCATCGCAGAACTTGAGGGAAAGTTGCCAGCCTGACAGCCCCAACTGTCGGGCAACAGGACTTGGAAGCTATCAAAAATCGCATTCTCACCAACTGGCGTGTGGCGAAACGAGCAGAAACTAAGGAGCGCATCGCCCTAGCACTTGACACTTTCATTGATGAACTAGCGAACTTTCCCCTAAGCCCCCAAGCTTCTGATGTAGGCATAAGAGCCATAAGATTGCTTGTGGATTTAGCTTGTGCTGATTTCGAGCAACACAAAACCGAAAACCGCTTTTTTGAAGATTTAAACCGGATTCTGCGATTATGTGGCTACCGATTGCTTAGGGCTGAGAATGACAGATACCAAGTGGTCGATGCCGAAAAATGGGATTTGACCATCCACAAAACCAGCAGCATTTGGGGCATTGCTGAATTCCTTCGGTCGCAATCCCCCAAGCTTTGACAGGTGCGATCGCTCTTTTGGCATATCCGGTTGCTCTACTTGTTCTGAAGCGATCGCCGTTTATCATATTTCAAAAGCCCAAAACAGCGAACCAAAATGATTGAAAAACCAAAACTCCAGAAAAGGCAAGAATCACAACAACAAGAGTTGCCACTACAACCAACTCAGCATATAAGGATTGTTGACTGCAACAAACCAATCAGGCAGATTTTCTACGAGTGCTACAAGTGCCAGCAAGGCTTGCTTACCGAATGTGATAACGCTGATGACGCTGGTAAAGTAGAAGACATCGACGGCAGCGACGCAATACGCTCCAAACCAACATCTGCATCAAATCCTGCATCAAAGCCTGAGCTTTTATGAGGTCGGGTCTTGTAGTATAGGTTGGCTCGATTCTGCCCAAGTACTCTCCCGACTGCGAAAATAAAATCAACGGGATCTGCGATCGCAATAAAGCACTGAGCGCTCTTGGCTTAATTTCAACTGGCTCGAATGCCAGAATCGCCCTAGCAGCATTGAGCGGAAAGATACTTTGGCTGTAGGAATGTTCGGGATTTTCAAGATAAAGGTAGCTTGGATCTTCGGCTAAATTTATAGTTGTGTCGCTTTCAAGGTAGAGTGTCGGCAGTAGCGGTTCATGCTCTAAAAGTTTGGGAGGTTTAGGGATTTTATAATTTGATCTGAATTCCATATCTAGTTTGTGAAATATTTTTCAATTGATAAAATTGATAAAAAGGAATCAATAGTTAACATAGAGTCAAAATTCCTCTACTGATAAACCCATTTTTTTCATGCGGTTAATAATTAGCTGGCAGCGTTCAGGTTGAATTTCTACTGCATAACAAGTTTTACCTAGTTGCTCACAGGCTGCCATTGTTGTCCCAGTTCCAGCAAATGGTTCAGCAACGGTTTGGGCATGGCAGGCTTTAAGAATATCCAAGGCATAGCCAATGGGTTTACCGTAGTTACCAATAATTGGGTTTTTGTAGGGGCCAAGGATGGAAGGGAAATAGCCCCCAACTAAATCTTTATCAAAACAATGGTCTACGCCTCCATGAGTTAAAAAAGCATTGTTCCAATGCAAAATATTTGGCCCGTGCCAACTAGAAAGGGATTGAGGCTTAGAGCGAAGACAAACTACCTCATAGTAGAATTGGAGATGAGGATAGTTGCAAAGACGAATGTAATTATTACCACAGCCAGCAACTATGTAGATTACGCCTGTTTTAATTAAAGTCTCAAATTGTTGACAAGCATCCATGTCAAATGGAGGGTCTGTGAAAGTAAGATCACAGCCATGAGCAGGATAAAAATCTTCAATTTTTGTGGAGTCGGTACAAGCTAAGTAGTGCCGTCCAATTTTCCATCTGAGTTCAGTGTTCATCGGCTTTCCCCATCTGAGCCTCTTTTCACTTTTCATTCAATTGCCTCCGAATTGCCCGATCAAACCGTTCCTTAACTCGCTCATACGCTGCTTGCGACTTCACGGGTCTGGAATTTAAAACTTGCTCATAATTGCTATAGTTGTGACGCAAATAAGCAATCACACCACCAGTTTTAATAGCTTCACCATAATGCTGTGCGGCTAGTTCCTCTGGGTATTTGGGGAATTCATCTAAAACAATATCCACAACCAACGCCCAAGCTAAATCTTCCTCCTCAGCTTGTGCGATCGCTGCCATAAAAGCATCATCTTCAGCAATTTCTGATTCAAATACTTGTTTAGAATGGTGGGCAATCATGTCCCGCTTGATAACTTCACCTTGCCCCAGGTAGGCATCCAGCATTAAAGCTGCTTGATCAAAAGCGACACTGTAATAGTAGTAGCGGTCGTGTAGATTTTCTTTGAGTCCGTATAAGGGAAAATGCAGAGGTAGCCGCAGCCGCCGTCGTAGCGTGTCTGGATCTTCATTGGCGATAAAGACAACTATGCCAATCCGAGACAGCTGGCGGTTGAGTTTACTTAACTCATAGTTGTACGTATTGATTTGCAACCCCCACCTGACAGTAATTTTCCCGGCACTGCGTTCAATGCGATCGCCATCTAAAATAAATGACCAAGGTTCATATTTTTCGTTGATTTCCCACACTTCAAAGTACAGACTGCAATAGTCCACAAATGAAGGCAGTTTAATTTTCTGCCTTCCGGACTTTTCAATAAATTCTTCCTTGGTCAGCGGTCGCCATCTGAAACTACCCAAGAGACTAGGGAGGTTATAAGTTTTAATGGTCGGGGTTTCTTTACCTCCTGTAAAATCTAACACCGCCGTTTGTAAGCTGCTTGTCCCGCGAAAGGAACGGGCTTCAGCCACAATTAAATTACTGAGTCTGAATTGGGCTGCTTCTTCACTCCATTGTCTGCACTGGTCATACACTGCCCTTAAGTTTGCCCCGTAGAGTTGTTCACATTTGCTCTTGTATTCGTTAAAAGCTTCTAGATATCGCCCATTCAAATCTGGGTGACGTAATTGTTGCCCAATTACGAGTGCCTGCACTGGACTCCAGCGTTTGTAGTATTGCCCAAAGGTGTTGACCTCGGTGTGTTGTTCTCGTACTATGCGGTTGAGAGTGAGGCGGTCACAATTTACGTGTTCCACCCAGAAATCTCCGGCTAAAGCTTCACCCATCCTGGCAATGAAGTACTTAGGTACTAGAGCGTATCCCCGGTAAACTGAAAAACCGGGATGACGCCCTAGTCGTCCAAACCTTTGAACAAAGGTATTTGCGTCGTGACCTTCAAAGATTAAGAAATTAATCCTAAAATCAACTCCAACGTCAATTGTGGATGTACCAACGACAATATCTGCCGCGATCGCATCCTCTACTTGGTCTTTATCTGTAAAGCCTGTGTTTTCGCTTACAGTTAAGCCTAGTTCGCGCATCTGGGTACTCAGATATCTGCGTACTCGCTTCACGGCTGGGATAGAGTTGAGGATGATAGCGCCGCAAGAACCAGGATACTGAGTAAAAAAGTTCACAATCGAATTTATATTTTCATAAATCCACTGCTCCCCCCGCACCACGCCACTACCATTACTGTCACCTTGGGCAAGATAAAGTTGAATCGGCTGCGAAATTTGACGGTAGCCAGTTTGAGCCTCAGAGGAATAACCCACGGTGGTGGCTGGATTGATTAGTCGGTAGTTGAGTCCAGCGAGTTCTAGGCACTTAATTAAATGTCTGTTGGGGGTGGCGGAGAGGAAGATATATTTGTGCTTAATACCAACAGAGCGCATTAACAGGATGGTATTCAGTACCCCTGAAACCTGAGATGGTTGGTACAGGTGGAATTCATCAAAGATAATTGCTTGGAATCTTTGGTCGATTTGCTGCCACAAGTCTAGCCTGTCTTTACCACCGTCCTTGAGAAACTCCTTAATGTAGTTTCCCTGGTGCAAGTAGTAAAACAGGTCAGGATTGGTGAGGAGAATATCAGCATCACTCAAGTTCAAAAGTGTTTGCGCTTTACTATCCTTCGCTGCCCTGGCCCATATCTCCAAGTCCCATCCTGTCACTCTTTGAATGCGGAGTTTTTGGTTGGGGTAGCTTTGTAGCTGTCTGTGCTGATCCCGCACCAATTCATTAGTTGGGTAAAGAGCAATCACACCACCATTGGGGTATGCCCCAAATGCAGCATAACTTTTACCATCGCCCGTGACAGCAATATTGATAACAGCATCAACACTTGGGTCAGCGATCGCATCCCAGGTCGCTTGTTGGTGATAAGAATCCCCCGCCGTCGCCTCGCTGTCGGCTAGGCGGGAGTATAAAGGAAGAACGTGAATTAGCATGATCAAGCCACTACCGTACATAATGCTCCCGCTAACTGCTTGCACGGTATAACGGTGAGTAAATTTTTGAATTTAGTTCCTTAATCGAAGGTAAAGTTAAGGATACAGTAGTTCAGATGTCAGCCAATGAGGTTTTTTGTTCAGGCGTGAGACTTTGCCAATACTTTTCAGCTTCACTGTTTTCAGTTAGCTGCTGCAAGTTAATTTTGGCTTTCATCAACTGTGAATCGACATCGACATAGCATGAGCCAACTTTAAAAGTGTCGGAGGTGACAATAAAACCCCAGGATTCAAGCATTTTGGTAAGCTCTGCTTTAGTCTTTTCTCTATCCTCTTCGCTATTAGAGCAACCCATACCAAACTCATACTCAGTGGCGGCAGGACGTAAACCCGCATAGAGACGCAATTTATAGACGAAATACTCGAATTTCTCACGATGTTCATCCCTGATTTTGAGTTTTTGACTATTGTTGACTTTGTGAGAAATTAGCCCAAAATTACTCATGCAGTTTATGTGTCGTCAACCAACTCAGAAAAGAAGATTTTTCTTTTCGAAAGCATAGATTGACCGAAGAATTTAGTTAACCAAGTTTCAACATCCGAAAACCTGACTGTTTCAAGGGCATTTTTAATAACAGTTGTTGTTAGGTTCATAGTAGATAAAGAAATAGTCAGCAACATCTGACCCATCTGTTTGAGCGGGTAGCGTGCGGAGAATTGCTTATATTTACCAAAAAGTGATTCAATCACATTAGAAGTGGCTAAAAACGTTTTTTCGACACTAATTTGATAACTTTGATTGACTATCCTGCCATTTATGGCAATCTTGCTAACTTAATTGCCGTCGGAACTGGCGAATACTCAAGGTCATCAGGACTGTAGCGAAAATCAGCAGCACCAGCACTTGGGGCCATAGCGTCTCGAAACCTATTCCCTTAAGCAATACCCCGCGACAAACTTCTACAAAGTAGCGCATAGGATTTAGGTAGCTTAGCCATTGCATGAAACTAGGCATACTAGAAATTGGGCTGAGGGCTCCCGATAGCAGAACTAAAGGTGGGTTAGTAAAAAAAGCAGTTAACTGTGCTTGCTGCTCACTTTTGGCATAGCAGGCTAGTAATATGCCAATACTTATACCTACCCAGAAGTAGAGTACTCCAATGGAAAGGAACACCAGTAAACTACCTCTGATCGGCAGACCAAATACTAGCCTACCCACAAGCAGAGCAATTAAGGAATCGAAGGTCAATAGAATTATGAGTGGGCAGACTTTAGCAAGGATCACCTCTGTATTAGAGGCAGGAGTCATCATCAGCTGCTCAATAGTACCTGCGGTTTTTTCCCGCACTACTAAAGATGAGGCGACCTGGGAACCAATGACCGTAAGTACCACCCCAAACATCCCTGGCACAATGAACCAAGAACTTTCTAGTCCTGGATTGTAGAATACAGAAATTTGAATCTGAACTTGATTTTGCTGTAAAGCGATGCTGTCTGGAGCGAGGCGGTTACTAAGTTGACGCAAGTTGTAGTCACTAATTAGTTGGTTGATGTAATTAGAGGCAATATTGGCTGTGTTGGCATCCACTGCATCGTAGAGTATCTGTATTTGGACAGTGCGCTTCCGAGCAATGTCATCAGTAAATTCTGGAGGAATGGTAATGCCAACTGTAAGTCTACCGTTTGCCAAATCGTCAATCATCGCTTGTTCGGAAGTGTAGTACTGACTAACTACAAAAACATCAGTGTGGTCAAACACTTCAATGAATTCGCGCGAGGCACTACTATGACTATAATCAGTGATGCCAACTTTCAGGTTCTCAAACTCCGGATTAAGAGCTAAGCCGTACAAAACTATTAGGACAGTAGGTGGTACTAGAATAATTCTCAACAGCTCGCGGTTACGAAGAAGCTGCGCGACTTCTTTGCCAAATAAAGCCCAAAAGCGGTTGCCCAGAATATTGTTTAGTAAGTGTGCCAGCATTTTTTTCGTTGAATTTGCCTAGAAAATTAGATGTAGAGTATGGGTTTTGGGTATGGGTAAGTCAAATTTCATTCCAGGTACAGACCATCTATGTGAATTATGTGAATAATTCTTCCCCTGCTCAAATCATGCTTCCAATTGCATACGCTGCAGTTTGCGCCAACCCAGAAAGAAAAAGAAACTTGCTAGCAATGCCAAAGCTAATATCGGAAACCATACTACAGACCAACCTACACCTCGGGCAAAGGCATCACGAGTAAGCAGAATGTAGAACCGAGCGGGGATCAAGTTTGAAACGAAACGTGGTGGGGTAGGGATATTAGCTACAGGATAGATAAAACCGGACATCAGTAGTGACAACAGGAAGGCAGTGAAAGTGACAATCTGGATAACTGCACTCTGCGACTTCACATTGCTGCCGATAAATATGCCCCAGAATACACCACAAGCGATATAGAAGACTGTACCAAGCATTAGGGGTGTAGGGTTGCCAGCAAACCGAAGACCAAAAAAAGCCCAGGCTTCCAGGTTCACCAAGAATACCTCTGCCATGCCTACTAACCAATAAGCTGCTGCTTTACCGAGTAGATATTCGCTACCAGAGAGGCTGGAGGCATAAACCTGCACAATGGTACCCTGTTCCTGCTCTTTAGCTGTGGCTAGACCTGCTAGTAATGGGGGAAACAGTGTCAGAGCGATCGCCATTGCGCCTGGAGCTATATACTTCAAAGTTTCTAATCCAGGATTATACCAAAAGCGAGACTGAGCGCTTACAGCAATTGGAGAACCAGTTGAGCGCAGATTCTCCACAAAGGCATTTGTAGTTGCCTCGGCATAACCCCGTACCAAATTAGCAGTGTTAGCATCAGTACCATCTACTAAAATTTGCACAGAAGCTTCCCGTCCTCGCCGTTGCAGATCACGGGAAAACTCTGGGGGGATAATTAACCCTGCTGAAATCTTGCTTTGATCCAGTAGTCGAGGCACATTCACTGCTGGTTCTTCAGCAATAATTTTGAACTGGGTAGTCCGCTCAAATGTGGCGATGTATTCACGGCTAGTAGGAGTACGGTCAAGGTCTTGGATAGCAAAGTTAATGCTATCCACTTCTAGTGATACGGCAAAGCCAAATAGCAATAGCAGTACCATCGGCATACCCAAAGCCAGTGTTAAAGTCAGGCGATCGCGTCCAAGTTGTATGAGTTCTTTAAGGGCCTGGGCAATGATAAGTTTTGATCGAACCATCATAACAAGCCATCCTCCTAATCAACAGGCACGTGCAGGCTCCGCTGCCGCGCCTGATCTACTATGCTAATGAACACATTTTCTAAACAGTACTCAATTTCCTAGTCAAAAGACTTCAGATTGACTGAAGGAAAGGTTTGACTGCTGGCAGATGTTGATTTTTGGTTCTCCTCTGCATACCATTTTGTACAATCCTGTCACTGAGATTCCGCAAGTGAAATCTTGGCTGTCGGAGGCAGGAGTTACAGTTCACAGCCACTTAACCTACTCCGCCTGGAAAATTACTTACCTGTTGTCTGTAAGTTTTTGCTAATGCTAAGGTTTTGTTTTTACACCAACAGATCCATTGACCAAGGTCTGACATGCCAAACGGTATGTTTCAGGTTTTTTCTTCAGCATGTAGTTTTCTACTTCCGTCCGGTGTGAAAGATTTTCCATCCCCTCGACAATTTCTACAATACAGGTGCCACACTGACCAAGACCCCCACAGTTCATTAGTTTTCCCCTTAGCTTATAGAGATCGATGTGATTTTCTAGGGCTTTTAGCCTCAAATTAGCTCCGGGAGCTGTCACTACTTCCTGATTTTCTTTCACAAATTTTATAGTACCCATTTGCTATTCCTCGTTTGATCGATCACCTGTTGCTTAGCTGTGGTCACATCTGCTCACAGGTGTAGTCATAAAAGAGAAAGAGTGAGCCAAAAGTCTCATTTGAACGTAATGAATTAGCTTTTTCTCCCTTGTCCTCCTTATCTTCCTTGTCTTTACTTATCGCTTTTCGGGCATTTTTGTAAAAACCTACACTTGTCAACCCTCTCTCCCACTCCCTACCCCCTACTCCCTTTCTAATCAACTGGTACATCTAAACCGCGTTGTCGCGCTTGCTCTACAACGTTGATAAATACATCCTCCAGAGAAAATTCAATCTCTCGATAACTTTGCACTTTTATTCCCGCTTTTTTCAACCAATTTTCTACTTGGGGTATTTGAGTAAGCGGTTCGTCTAAAACAGTGTGCAGGCGTGAACCAAAAATTGATACCCGTCGGCGTTCTAACTTCTCTTTGAGCAAATTCGAAGCTTTTTGCAAGAGGTCACATTCCCATTCCACTAACTGCCCTGGCTGTTCTTCCTTGACTTGGCGCGGGGTTCCCTGAGCTACCAATTCTCCTGCTACCATGAACCCCAAGCGGTGGCACTGTTCGGCTTCTTCTAAGTAATGAGTAGTTACCAATATTGCCATACCTTCACGAGCAAACTCGTTAATCCAGCGCCAAAATTGTCTTCTTGCCAAGGGGTCTACACCAGATGTCGGCTCGTCAAGAAACACTACTTTGGGTTCGTGCATCACTGCTGCACCAAAAGCTACCCGTTGCTTCCAACCCCCCGGTAAGTCTCCAGTCAGTCTATCTTCTTGACCTACTAAGCCACTCATTTGCAGTACCCAATTTTTCTTAGCGCGGCGATCGCGATAGGGTATGCCATAAACACCGCAGTAAAATTCTAGGTTTTGTCCTATCGTCAGGTCATCGTAGAGAGTAAATTTTTGCGACATATAACCGATTTTTTGTCGAACTTTGGTGCTACGCAATTGACCTGTTTCTCCTGCTAGCATTACTTGTCCGGAACTAGCTGTTAACAATCCACACAGCATTTTAATGGTGGTTGTTTTTCCAGCACCGTTCGCCCCTAACAAACCAAAAACTTCACCGTATTTAATGTCTAAATTGATACTTTTAACTGCGTGAAAATTGCCAAAAACTTTAGTTAAATTTTCAGCACCAATTGCTGTTCCTGAAGTTTGTTCTGGGCGGTAAATTCGTGGGTAATTAGTTGCCGAATTTTCGCATTTAAGCTCTCGCAATCGGGCAACAAAAGTATTCTCTAAAGTTGGGATATCGGTGGCAAATTTTTCTAGTTGAATTTGTTGCTGTTCTAAAATGCGGCGAATTCTATTACTACTTTCTTTGGGTTGATCTGTGAGTACATCTAAGCGATCGCCAAAGCGCTGCACATCTTCCACTAAATCCTGTACATCGGGGTTATTCTTCAAAATTTCCTCGGCTTTGTCTAGCTGGGTAACAGGTAGGTAAACTTCTAACCGTTGCACACCCAAACTCGCCTTCACCTTGGCGGGTGTGTCACACTGTTGGATTTTCCCCTCATACATCAAAGCTATGCGGGAACAGCGTTCGGCTTCATCCAAGTAGGGAGTGGCGACTACTGTTGTCATCCCTTCTGTTACGGCAAGTTCAGCTAAAATATCCCAAAATTCGCGGCGTGATACTGGATCTACTCCTGTAGTCGGTTCATCCAACAGCAAAATTTGCGGTTGATGAATAAACGCACAGCACAAGGCTAGTTTCTGCTTCATTCCCCCGGAAAGTTTCCCGGCTAGACGTTCTTTGAATTGTGCCAAGCCGAGCATTTGTAGGCAATGTTCGCTACGGGTTTTAAATGCTGCTTCACTTACTTCGCCCAAACCTGCAGCATAGCGTAGATTTTCCCAAATGCTCATGTCCTCATAGAGGCTGAAGCGTTGGGTAAGGTAGCCCATTTTCAGGCGCACATTTCTGGGGTTGGAGTTGAGTACTTCTACGATACCGCTTGTTTGTGGCATCACTCCTGAGAGAATTTGAAATGTGGTGGTTTTTCCCGCTCCGTCAGGACCGATTAAACCAAAAATCTCACCAGGATAAATATCCAAGTTGATACCTGCTACTGCTTCATAGATTTGCTTGCCGTAGCGGTGTCGGAGATCGCGGATTGAGATGATTGGGGCATGAGTATGCTTTTGGGATGCGAACGCCAAAGCAGTTGCTGTCATAAGCCAAACACCCCTAGTATAGATGACGACTTAGCTGCGGGTTTTGGTTTCTTCTGAGAGACAAGAATCCTGCCGTCAGCAGGCATTCCTGGCTTAGCCAGACCTTGGGGGTTTTTCAGCTTCAGTTCCACCCCAAACACTTGGGTGACTCGGTCTTTTTGGAAATAAATGTTTTCTGGCGTAAAGCTAGCTTTAGGATCTACCCGCGTCACCGTTGCTTCTAGCGGTTGGTTGGGGAACGAATCGAGATACACCTGTGCTGGCCGACCTAATTTGACTTGACCAATTTGACCTTCTGGAATGAAGCCGCGTAGGTACAGACTATTCAGATCTAGCAATGTCAACAGTGGCGTACCGGCTGCCAAGACCTCGCCCGGTTCTACAGAGCGCGTAATCACGTCCCCATTCATCGGACTCTTAACCACCAGGTAATTCAATTTTGCCTGAATCTCTGCTTGTGCTGCTTGAGCATTACGGACTTCTTGCTGTGCTACCCCAACATCAGTTTTGGCTTGGGCAATTTGTTTCTGAATTTGTAACGCTGCTGCCGCACGAATGGGTGTATTGCGAAGAGTCGCTTGGGCTTGAGTCAGTCTTCCCTGTGCCGATTGTACGAGTTGCCGGGCCGCAGCCACGCGAGCAGCAGCAGTTTCTGCTTTAGCATCATCCCGATCTCGTTGCTGCATTGCGATTACCCCTTGAGCATATAAGTCTGTGCTCCGCTGTTGTTCGATTTGAGCTAGCTTGAGATCTGCTTGAGCTTCAACTAACTCGGCACGGGCAGCTGCGAGTGCGTTTTTTGCCTCTGTAACTCGACCCTGGCTCTTTTGCTTTGCTTGCTGTGTGGTAAGATTGGCTTGTTCTAGCTGAGCCTGTAGAATAGGCAACTGTTGACGAGCGCGTACCAACCGTTCTTGGGCCGCACTAACTCGCGCTTTGGCTCCTCGCAGTTGAGCCTGCAAGTCGGCATCATCTATCCGTACTAAAATCTGACCAGGCTTAACAATATCTCCTTCCCTGACCGTGACTTGAGCAATTTGCCCACCAATCTTGGCGGATACATCGGTTTCATAACCTTCTATGCGCCCGCTTAAGAATAATCCTTTCGGTTCAGGCTGATAAAAAAATATCCGGTTGATTCCGTATCCTACCCCTGCTAAAAGCACAATCACTCCCAGAATAAACACTGGCTTAGGAATGCGTTGTCGAGGCTTTTGCGGTTGGGGCAGCGGGGTGGAAGGCTGCTTTTCCTGTTGCACCGCACTGCTGGAAAGTTCGCTTTGCGTTTGTGTCATGACAACTCCGCGTTGATACACCTTATAAAACCTGATAGCTGATTGATTAATCAATCAATATTTCAGCAAAAAAATATTACCTTTCAGCTTGGATATAGGCGTTTGCTCAAGAAAGCTCTAGACCTCGCAAAAAAACCTCGACAGCAGTTGCTACCATAATATCTGGACTAATTTTTTGAGCATCTGGTTGTAGAAAAACTTCACGTGTGAGAATATAAGCAACAAGTGAACCAACAAAACAGCGTGCTGCTGCTTCTGGGTTCACAGGCTTGAGTACTCCCTCTGACATTTGCTTTGTCAGGTAGTGAGTTAAGAAGGCTATTGAACGACTAGGCCCAATAGTATTAAACATCTCGGCTACTTGGGGTTGTCGGAATGCTTCCCCCAAGAGCAGTTTGATCGTGGGGAGCAATGTAGGGTTCTCTGAGACTTCCAGAAAGGCTTTACCAAAAATAGTCAGTGCATCCTGCGGAGGCTTGCTCATCAATTCCTCTTGGCTGTGGAAGAGCAATTGCAACACTGGTAAGCGTTGTTCGACCACTTGCTTAAATAAATCGCTTTTATCCTTAAAATAGTGGTAAATCAGACCAGGTGAGCCAATTCCCGCAGCCGCAGCAATATCCTTGTTGGTTGCTCCCTCAAACCCTTTACTGGCAAAGACCTGCAAAGCACCATCAATGATTTGCTGTCGCCGACCCTCAAAGTCTTGCTCGTCGCGTCGAGGCATAATTAATAATTGATTGACTAATCAATTAACAATTTAGCACAAGTAAAGGTTGTGTTGCAAAAACTCGTTGAAAAAATGGGTGGTGTTCTAGTACTACAACGAGACTTGAGACGGGTCTTTGAGCTTTTGTAATCGTCGTTTTCGGTGGGAGCGATAAGCGGCCCAATTGCGCTGTTGTCGATACTCCAACAGAGCTAGTAACTGCTCAACACTCAAAGGTGGAAGTGTAAGTACCCAGCAGAGCAGAACTTGAGTTTGAGGCAGAGTTAACAATAGAGTTTTTTTAAGACGGCATTGCATACGTACCAGAAAATGATGAGCTAGCATCACCAAGGTCATATGATGATGCCACCCCCGCCAGGAACGCACCTCATAATCGCCCATCCCCAACAATTGCTTACCTTGTTCAAAGCAAGTTTCAATTGGCCAACGCATTCCACTGATGCGAACTAGGATTTCAATTGCAGTATCTGCAGGTGCATTAGAGAGGTATAGTTTCAAAACTCCAGTTTCTACGTGGCGCCGCACCAATAACCAGACTTCACAATCCGGTAGTTTGTTACGACGATTGATGACTCGTAATGCTGCAAAAGTAGCCATCATTGGTCCGTTTGCCCCTTCTTTAATGATATGAGTACTCCAATGGAATGGTTGTAGTTGCTCAACGATTTCCTGAATTGTTTGGGCTTTGGGATCTGCCTGTGCCAGTTTTTTGCGTTTGGGTGGCTGTCCACGTCCTCCATATTCTGGAACTTCCACAAGGGGGCGCTCCAACCAAACTTGAGTTTGCGGCAGAACATCGGCTAAGTAATACAAATTCAACTCATCAATGGCATCGAGGAAAGCAGGGTCTTTGCCATAGTCTTCATCACACCTCACCCACTGCCCTTGAATCTGACCGGAATTCACAATTGTTCGCAGCATTTCACGGGCTAAGTCAAGTTTTGTGGCAAATTTCAAGTCCTGTGGCACCCCACACCGCTTGCGTCTCGTGGCGTAGGCTTCGTCTTCTAGCCATTCAATAGGCATATACAATCGACTATCGAGCAAAGTGTACCCCAAACGACTGGCATAACCTAAAAATACTCCAGCTTGACAGTTCGCCCGTTTTCCCAATTCTCCACAATACTGTCGTTTCACTCCCACTGAATTTTGCCCCTGCTTGGGAAAATCAGAACCATCGAAGATAAAAACACCATCAGCTTCTCCCAAGGTAATATTTACCTCATGCCAATGCTGTTTACGAATCGCAGTGTCCTCCCATTTACCTTCTCCCAAAAATTGCTGCATGGCTCGCACGGCATTGGCAGGAGCGCCATACAATTGCAGCATAATTGGTTCAATCGATTTGCGTGGAATGTCCAGTAATAATCCCTGCAAGTATTGCTCTGCCCAATGTCGCTGTTCAAAACGTCGAAAAAACGGATAGTAGATTGCAACATACTCTTGCAATTGAACGGCTAATTTTTTGATGTCTTTCGTTGTGAGATTTACTTCCGGTGCTGTTTCTAACAGTTGCACAGTAGACTTCCCTAGCTTCATCTAGAGAAATACTAGCTCATGTAAGTCTCGTTGTAGTACTAGGGCGTGTTTTAAAACTATAGCCATAGAAGGGGAGAAGCTAGAGTCAGCATTGCATGGTAGTTTTGAACATTTTTCTCATAACGTGTAGCAATTCGGTGGAACTGCTTTAAGCGGTTGAAACATCGCTCAACTGGGTTTGTTTGGTGGTAAACCGATTTGTCAAACTTACCCCATCGCCGTTGATTTGATTTACGGGAAATGGTAAGCCGAATGCCTCTTCGCCGCAGATAAAGACGAATTTTCCGGTTGTGTTGCAAAAATATTTGAGGTAATAAAATCCCTCTTATTCGGTTTGATTTATGCAACAATCCCGAAGATGTCTGCAATAAATTTTACTTGACTTACAATATCCCCTTTTTCCACTTTTTGAAACTGATCCTTCCAAATCATGTTCATTGTTTCATAATTATGATAACGGCAAAGAGTCAATTTGGTGTCTCATTTGAGACAATAGCTTACTTTTTCGGCCGTAATCCCATGTATTGGTATCGCATTTACTTGTCTTTGGGTCGAGCCTCCATCGTTGGCACAACGATCAAAGACCCCGCGAAACTCCCTCAACACCTGGTCGGGGATGAAAAGCATACCTGGCTCCACAAAAAGCGAGTCTTTGTCCCCACTACGGCAGCTAATGGCTGTTTTTTAGGAGCAGCCCCACTGGCGGCACTGCCACCCGCTATGAATAAAAGAAACTATTTTGTAGAGAGTAATCAACGAGTACATTGATAATTATCCTGACAGTTAAAACCGAACCCACAATAGTGTGTTGAGCCTGAGCGCGGAGCATGGGGACAGGGGCTTTATGGCGATGACATTGGTGAAGGAAAAATTTCCTATCCCGTTTGAAAGATTATCTATGAATACATCCCCAGGTCAGGACATATCCATAATAACTATATCCGAGTTTCAGCCATGAAATTACTACCAAATCAAGATCATAACCAGCCTGTATCGGTGGAAAAAGTATCATCCACTTTAGATGAAATTAACCACAATGCAGCAGGAATAGACCTTGGTAGTGGAGAACATTGGGTTTGTGTGCCCGCAGATAGAACTGACAAAAATGTTCGTCGATTTGGGTGCTTTACCCCTGATTTAATTGCAATGGCAGATTGGTTAAAGGAATGCCGCATAGATACCGTGGCCATGGAAGCCACAGGAGTTTATTGGATTGGAGTGTTTCAAATTTTAGAGGCCAAAGGTTTTGAGGTCAAATTAGTCAATGCCCATCACGTTAAAACAGTACCTGGGCGCAAAACAGATGTGTTAGATTGCCAGTGGTTACAAAAGTTACATACTTATGGACTACTGTCTGGTTCTTTTCGCCACGCCACATGCTTCAAGTCGGCATAGCCGCCCAACGCAGTGGCTCCGGAAGACCAAATTTGTGTGCTACGTAGTTATATCCGTCAGCGAGACAGCTTAATCAAGAGTGCTAGTACTCATGTACAAAGAATGCAAAAAGCACTCATACAGATGAATTTACATCTCCACAAAGTCATCAGTGATGTAACTGGTTTGACCGGGATAAAAATTATAAAAGCAATCGTTGCTGGCGAACAAGACCCAGAAATTTTAGCATCTCTCAAAGACCCACGCATTAAAAGCAGCACAGCAGATATTGCTAAGGCATTAACTGGTGATTACCGTCGTGAACATTTATTTGTCCTCCAGCAAGAATTGATTTTGTATGAAATTTATCAACAACAGATTGCTGCTGTTGACGCTGAAATCGAAAAATGTTTAGTATCTTTTGAACCTAAGACTTTAGATGAACCGCCGCCAACGGGGAGAAAACGCAGAAAAAAACCAACTGCAAATCATCCCAATTTTGATTTGCATAAGTATCTTTATCGGATGACAGGAGTAGATTTTACACTGATTGATGGCCTTGATGCTTTAACTGTTCAGACCATTTTATCTGAGGTCGGATTAAACCCAGAACGTTTTCCTACAGTTAAGCATTTCACCTCTTGGTTAGGTTTATGTCCTGGTCAAAAACTGACTGGCGGTAAGCTCAAAAGTTCTCAAACTCGTACTGTTGTCAATCGAGCAGCCAATGCTTTCCGTATGGCGGCTCAAACTATGCAGCCGTAGTAACTCTGCTTTAGGTGCTTATTACCGTCGGATGCAAGCTCGTCTGGGCGCTCCCAAAGCTATTACTGCTGCTGCTCATAAATTAGCGCGTATTTTTTATCACCTTTGGACGAATGGTGATACTTTCATTGACCCTGGCATTGATGCTTATGAGCAACGGTATCGAGAGCAGGTAGTTAATCACCTTAAGAAAAAAGCTTTGGCTTTTGGTTTAGAACTCACCCCCATTTTTGACTCAACGCAATGTGTTTCTTGAGAGTTAAGCAACTTTGATGAGATGACTCGCCGACTCTTTTGATTAATTCGCTATACCCCTGATAACCTCGTAGATACTGCTCCGGGATTGAACTACTTTGAAGAACTGACTCAAAATTGTCTAAAATTAACAGACAGCGCGAATCTTGCAGATATTTGATCAAATGCTCTATTTTTTCATCGACATTATCTGACAATTCCTCTCGCTGTTGGCTAGAAATAGATTTAATTAAGTCTGCCAATGTATCTGTGATTGGAGGACAATTACAAAGGCTATACCAAATAACATACTGAAATTGGTCTTTAAGCTGTTGTGCTAGTTTCTTGGCTAAGGTTGTTTTACCTATGCCTCCCAAACCTAAAATTGCTACCAATCGATAGTACTTATCCTGGATGTAATTCTTCAAGACATCCATGTTGAGTGAGAGACGGGACATAAAAGCTGCTATTGCATTCTTTAAAGATGCGGATGATTGCATACTTGGTATTGATTACGACAAAAAGTTAAGAAAAGAGAGAATTTAAGTATAAAATTGTTTAAGCACTGCTAGGCTTAAGGAAAGAATTGAAAATAGAGTCGCAAAAATTGTCCCAACTTCCAGCTATCCACTTACATCGCAGATGTAACATTATCTCTGCGTTATTTTGAAGCCAAAACTTACTGTTTCCCTTCATACGTAGGTTAACAGCTTGACGAATTAAACTTTCAACTGCACCACTACCAAGTGGTAGCTGATGAGCTGCAACTAAAGGATAGTTTAATAGCCGCCTACGATAAGCTTTGAGAATATAATTTCGCTCTCGAATTAAAATTTTACAACGCTCTCCAGTAGCTCTTGCAATAAATTCACCCATATCTCTCATTAAATTTAGAGCTTGACCTTTTTTTAAAGCTTTACGAGCTTTTTTAAACCATGATTGACGCTCATTCTCTGTGTTAAAAGCAGCATCGGCGAAATCTTGCAAATGTGATGCAGCGTGATAAAAATCTAATAGTTGATAAGTTGCAGGAGGACATTTTAGTTTCTCCAATAAAGGCGGAATATGTTTCCAAATCCATTCAGCGCCATCAGCAATAAATAATACCTGTTTAGCTTGATTTATCCCGAAATCAACTAGATACATTTCCAAAATATTTAGAAAATCTTCATAACCCGAATATGTGCCGTCATTGGTAATAGGAATTGATGATGTTCTAATTTTTTTACCATGTTCATTCACTGCATAAATAGTTAACAATTTTGGCTCAACCCATTCTCCCGTGAAGCCTAGCCGATTGGTTTTCAGCTTACGTTTACCTTTTTTATTAATCCTAATTCTTGTTCTGCCACCATCTACGGCAATTACAACGCGCTGGTCTTTAAGAACATTACCTGTAGGTAAACAGGCTTGCTCTAATCTTGATAATTTAGATTGACGTAAATTTATTCCAATTTTACCAAAGTAATATGTTAGCCGTTCTATTCGTTTTAGACTAATGTTTATACCCCAATCTGTTAAGATTTTACGTGCAGCTTCAAATGAACCAGCAATTGCTCCATACTTAGCAATTGTTGCCCAAACACAGGGTGTTAATCCTTCTTCTATCCCTAACCATCTTAAGGGACAAAATCCTACTTTTGAAGATTTTCCTTTTTGTTCTGATTGATTGTTACTTTCAACTACATATGGTAGTGACAGAGTGATTTTCACATTCCCAACTGTTAATATCTGTCGTTGATAATTACCATGTTTTCTTGTTTTTTGATTCCACCAACTTTTTGTTTGAGTGATTGCTGTATCTAGAGCATCTTTAGAGTGAGAAAGTTTATTTAGTAAAAGTGCTACACATTCTCCAGAAGACAGTTAATGCGGTATTTCTAATTTCTTCTTCCCTTTCTTTAAAAGTCTGCCCAGACCATTCACTAATATTTGTTATTTCTAAAAGTTTCGTAACTTTTTCTTTAAAATCTGACACTGATTTGCTTAAATCTAAACTTGAATGTATATTTTTGTTCATGAAGTGTAGGCATTCCCTATTTTGACATTAAATCTCAAAATCATTACTCAAAGGGAATCCTACACCTTTTTGTCACCAGAAGATAAGTAAACATCCATCAAGATAGACCACTTTCGGATACTCTAAGTAATAATCCTAGTTAATAAAGTATATATTTTATCAGATTACAGGGTTTAGTCGTTAGCGATCGCTCGTTTTTGAGCCGATTTCAGAAAATCGCGTTGCTCCCGAGGGGCGATCGCACTGCAAGATAGGGGCGTATTTCGAGTATTGGGATGACCACACCTTGGGCTTTCATGGCACGCTGTTGGCTAAAACCACAATCATCCTTATCCCCTTTAAGCGATAATAGATAGGGGGTTTGAAAAGTATTTTTTGGGATACGGAGTGTGAAAAGATTAACTGAACAAGAAAAACAAAATATTCTGCAACTTTATCGTCAAACAAACGAAACCACCACAACTTTGGCCTCAAAATACAATGTCACTGAATCAACGATTAGCCGTCTGTTAAAAAATTCTTTACCGATGCAAGAGTATGAACACCTTATTCGTTTAAAACGAGCTGCTCGTTGAACGTGGTACATCTTTATCTAATCGCAAAGCTGTAACTAGTATTTTTGGCTCAGCACAGTCAATCAGACCAAACAGTTGCGATCGCTCATACCAAACGCACTGCTGGCACACTAGGCGTGATTTTATAACCAGCACAGATACAGCAAATTGTGATGACTCAGGCATACCTGCAATGCCGCTACGAGTGTCATGCGTAATCTCTTACCCTGCTTGAATGGGTGCGGGCGTGGAATTTTGAATTCAAAAAATGGCTTCGACAACAGACTTCAAGCCTTGCGATCGCAAAACACCTAACGCACTACTGCCCAACAAGAGGCGCAGGGGCAGAGGGCAAGGGGGCAAGGGGGAAAATTCGGAGTTGGAATCCATATCTGTGAACTCAGCTACAAACCCTCTCCCTGCAAAGTGCTCCCCGCCCCCTGCCCCCTGCACCCCGCTCCCTGCCTCTTCAACTGTCCTGCTTCAGAAAATCCACTGTCAGTATGAAAGCGATCGCTTTTGGGATAGCAGCACCCGCAAGGGGCGAAGGTAAACAAATCGCCGTCAACAATTATCGGATGATTTCTCGGGCTGGGCTGTTGGTGTTCATCTGAGCACAAACGGGCTACTGTACTCAACTGAGGGCGTTGCTTGCGGCTATCCCTACCATGCAATAGGCGATCGCTCATAGTAGGTGCAACAGTTCGTAAACTGGCGTTTGTCACGCTCATAGCTCGCAGCTTTGCCTCGTTGTCCGAGACGCGAACTAAATCCTCTTCCCCCTACTCCCTGCTCCCTGCTCCCATGCCGCTTCTCTGTGCAGCAGAGAGCTTGGGGTCAGCGTACCCGTGGGGGGTAAACTGTACGCTAGGGGAGCAATCCCTTCCTCGCAAGACTTATAGAGATCGCCCTTCAATCTGTAGCATCGTCCAAACTTCTTTTAATCGACCGTTTAATCAAGCCTTGAGAACGAATTTCTTGGGCTTGCTGGCGATCAAGATTGTCTTAACGTACACTAATCCCCCACGGGTACGCTGACCCCAACCACATTGGTGCGATTTGGAATTTCATCCATTACTACAATGCCTCTCTGCCAGTCAAACTATCCTTACCTGTTTAGCACTACCTGATTTTTTTCTTTCCCATTTTTCTAAAAGGGCTAAATCCTTAAATAATTTGGCAAGTAGTTGTTTTTGCGGCACAAAAACTATTAAAACGGTGGCGATCGCCCAATGGTTTTTGACCCTTGCGGCTAACAAACACGGCAGCATTGGGGCTGTGGTCATTACTGAGGAATTGCAACTCCTCATACAAATCCTTGGGGATAATGACTGTCCTGGTTTCGTCACCCTTGCCGAACAGCGTCACTTGTCCTTGTCCGTCGCCTCATATCTTGCACCTCTAAGTACAAAACCGTACAAAGCAAATATATGCGCGATAAAGGTACATTATTTTTATGGGCTTTTATCCCTAAATCAAGGACTTTGGAATTAATACTGAGTGACTAAATACCATCAATTTTTCTTGGTGCAAGATGTGAGTCGCGGTTGGGACGAAATCCCGCCAAGTTAACCGAGCGACTTCACCGACTCGCGCCCCAGTGTAGTAGATGAACTTAATAAGTGAGCGATCGCGTCCTGGTGGAGTCAGCGCAATCATAGTCATAACTTCCACTTCGCTGAGAATCCTTTTTTATAAGGCTTCTCCAATTGTGATGAGAAATCCGGGTTTTGCATCTGCGATCGCCACCTTGCAAAATTGTTCTAGGGCTGGTGAATTACGTCAAATAGATGTTTAGCTATATGAATTACCCTAGAAAAAAATATATCTAGAAAATGTAGTAATAAGCTATTTGATGGTTTTGGTTGAACAGATGCGATCGCTGTGAGTACATTGAGGGTGGGGGCTTCCACGATGCCGTTAAAGTTAGAAATCCTGCCATGTTAAAATTCTCCTTGTAATCTTCATTTAGCGGTGGAGATAAGTACCTGGTAAATAATTTCTACGTTAATAGTAAATATTATTAACATGACGGAAAGTAATTTTGAACCTATCACTGCTGTCATTAAAGTGAGCGCAGGTGCAGCAACTTCTCCAATAAAAAATAAGCTGGAGCGCAGTGAGATTATTATCAAAGCGCTAAAAAAATTGGGTTTTGAGCCGGAACATCCACCTGCCGATTTCACTGGTGTATATCAGTACGCATTGGTGGAGTATGGTGTTGACAAACCAGAACCAATCCTACAACTATTTCGGCAAAAAGAAATCGTCCAAGCTTTCCGCCAAGCATTTGAGCAGAATGAGCGATCAAGTCTTCCGAAACCAGTGGAAGACTTTCTTGATTGGAACATATTGGGAGATCAGATCCGAGAACTAAAAAAAATTAATATTCGGCAGGAGTTTGCCAACTTTAAAGCAGTCTTTATCAATGTTGCTAACCGCACACGGAACCCTGCAGAGGTGATTCGAGATCAGAAGATAGACGATTTACAAAAGAAATTAGATAAAATTCAACAACAGTTAGACCATTATCTTGCACACCCACCACTGACTCTTAATGAACTCTGGCAAGAACTCAAAGCATTTGGTTTCCGTACTGACAAAATGGGAGTTGTGTTAGTACAAGAGGAAACTTTGGGAATGTGGACACCACAGAGTACTTACCCAAAACTGGTGAGCCTAGGTAGTCGTATTCGCTTTGAGCTGAATATTGAGAGTACAGGATATTTACTACTTTTAGAGAAAAACACATCAGGGGAAGTGTGGTGCTTGTGTCCGTCATTTTTAGCACCGCAACCGTACTTGAGTGCGGGCAAGAACAGCTTGCCTCAGCAGGACGCGCCAATAACATCTTTTCAACTTGAAGGTGCCCCGGGTTTAGAGCAAATTTTGGCAGTGATGTCTAAGGAAGCCCCTTCCATAAAGTGGTTGCCTCAAGGGAGTGATGAACCCCTGCAATTGAATGAAGGCTACTTAATTGAATTGCTAAAGTACGTGAACCAAAGCGAAGACTGTAAGGTTCTTTATACCGAATATACAGTAACAGCGTAAGTAGCACCTGAAACTAAGAAGAGAAATAGTATGGATGAACAGCTTTTCCAAGACTATCTTCATCTCAGCTAATGGTTATTCAACGAAACAACAAACCACTTGACAGATGGCTATGGTATCTTCGCTACTTTCTCTACATGTTGGTATTTTTCTAATCAAAAATCTCTCCTCATAGTACTTTTAGGTTTGTAAACTTGCTATGGTTTATTGATTTCATTCACGTGTATTGTGGTTAATTTTGAGAGCGATCGCTCCCAAAAGTACCTAACCAAAACCTGATTATCTTGTCAGCCATTGTCATTACATATTATGGCAGTTTCAGAATAAACCCAGCAGTCTTAACTCGATTTTTTGATTAAAAATATTAATTCGTACTCCTACACCATCGTCAATATTTAATCACTAATTATTCACTTCATTTAGCTATTTCCTAATAGAAAAACCGTTCGTACAGGATTCTTCAGTTTGTAAACTTGTTATTGGTTATCGATTTCATTCACGGGTATTGCACTTAGTGCGGTTATTCAGGAACACTGCTATTCCTCTCTAATAGAAAAATCTCAAGTTAGGGAGTCTCGTCACACCACTCAACATTCGTTAGAGGAGTTGTGTCTCCCTGACAAATCCAGGCTCCCCAGTAAAACGGATGTTGAAGTGGCTGCTCATCTTCAGAGCAAGCAACTGCTACCTGAGAATTGAATTCCTGAACATTAAACAACTCTTTGAGAACTTCAAGTCCTAGCGGAGACTGACGTAGCTCTCGAATTGTAATTGTTCGTACATAATTTTGGGCTTCCCGTAATGCTTCAGCACGCCCTAGACCACTCTTCAGATTGTCGAAGAAGTAATCCATCAGCAGCGCCGTTGCTCTACCTGGTACTTCCCACAAGCTCATAACAAGAGTTTTAGTCCCTGCTACAGCAAAGGCGCGACGTAGCCCAAAAACTCCTTCCCCAATCCTAATGTCTCCCCTAGCAGTATTACAGGCAGACAATACAGTGAGTTCATTAGCCCAAAGATCCAAACCTGCTATTTCTTGAGCAAAGACAAAGCCCTTTCCAGCACCTGAAGGAGGAGTTCCGCCCAAAAGCCAAGAATTAGCACCTGCTAGCGCTAATCCTGTCCTTAACATTGGATCTTCTAGTTTCATCTTAAAGAAACGTTTATCGCTCAATATCCCAGATACTAAGGAAGATGATTTATATTGAGGATCTGGAAGGAAAAGACCATGAGTAGCAATAAGCATAATTTTAGGACATCGATCACTCATAAGCCGACTTTCTAAAGCCTCATTTCCAAGGTATAGTTCTACTCCTTTCAATTTATTAGCAACGCTTTTACCTAAGAAATAAGTGCTAGGAACACGAGAGAGCCGATTTTCCTTCAGTGAATTAAGTAATTCTGATACTGGTTCTAGAATTTCGGAGGATGGCTCATTTATGACTTCTTCTCCTAAGTCAAAATTAGGATCAGCTATGACCAAGGGAGAAAAGGCAGGACGATTAGATTGAACTTGATAGCGAAGAATCTCTCGTCCCACATCTAAGTATGAGATACAAAACTCATCTGTCAGCAAGCGACATCCTGTTTCATCAAAGGGTAGTATTTGAAAAGGAACTAGGTTCAAATCTCCATCAGGTGCAATTATTAAGTGCTTGTATCCACTTACGGCTTCCCGTAGTGGATAAAAAAGTACCTGAGTTAATTGGATGGCAGCTGTTTTGTTATAATATCTCTGGTTCAATTTAAGTGTGGAGTCAGACTGCCACATTCCTAATGATTCTTCAGAACTATCTGCTGCTGAAGATCGAAGCTCTTGAATTTTCCTACCGATAAATTCTGCGTCTTCAGGCAAAGGAATCATTCTTACAGCATCTGGTTGTTGAGCAGGCAAGACAAACGCTAAATATCGTACAGCTTCAATCCCACTTTCTTTATAAGTGGGAGCAACTTGAAAATTGTATACATTAGAACGGACAAACTCCACCAAAACTGAGTCTTTGGGTAATGCTGTGGCTATCTTGCGGTAGTCAATAAGGTGCTTCTGAAGTTGAATCTCTGGTACTTGAGCTGCCAGCTCTTTTTGTAAGATATTGTATTTAGTTTGAAGATTAGCTAATTCTTCTTGATAAGAAACACTACTGTCTATTCCTGTAAAGGAGAAGGTCTTATCAATTATTTGTTCGCTTAAGTCACGAAGCTTTTGAACATCTCCCATTAAATGTGAATAACGTCCGCTGAATAATGCTTGATTTTGAGACGCTAGAGCGGACATAGTAATGGCTTTACGCTTTAACACAAGTTCCAGTCCCGAATATATTGCTTGAGGAGATTCGGGAAAATATTTATGAATCAGAGATAAAAAACCATTCATATTGCCTCTAATCGTTTGAAGATATGCAAGGCGATCGCTCTCCGAACTAAAGGCAAATATACGATCGATTGTCTCATCCTCAATCTGGAGCGCTTCCAACAATCTGGAAAATGCATCTTCATAACGATCTGTGGCAGCAAGAAAATTAGCTAGGTTGCTTAAATTCAAACCTACATGAGGATGATTCTCTCCAAAAGCATGTTTTGTTTTCTGTAGTGCTTTTGTATATATTTGCTCAGCTTCTGGATAGCGACCTTCTGCATGGAATAGTGTCGCTAGATTATTTAAGATAACTGCTACAATTGGATGTTCTTCTCTATGTAACCGCTGGTTTATACTCAATGCTTCATCATATAGCGATTTTGCCTCTGAGAAGCGCCCTAGGGTGCAATAAATTTCTCCTAAATTATTCAGAAAAAGTGTTATTTCAGGATGATCTTCTCCAAGTAAACGTTTGTATATTTCTAGAGCTTCTTGAAGTAGTAACTCAGCTTCTGAATAACGCTCTTGCAGATAGTTAAGTAAGCCTAGATTATTTAAACCAGTTGGTATCATTGGATGTTCTATTCCAAGTATCCTTCTATTTATGTCTAAGGCTTTTACACACAGTGACTCAGCCTCTGAATAACGGCCTTGTTCACGATAGATTTCTGCTAGGTTATTTAGATTAGCAGCCACTTCAATATGTTCTTCTCCAAGTATCCTTCTATTTATATCCAATATCTTCAAAAATATTGTCTCAGCCTCTGAATATCGACCTTGTACTAGATAAATAAGACCCAAACTATTCTGAATTTTGGTTACTACGTTTGTGTATTGGTTTCCGTAGATATTCCTATTCACCTCCAGGGCATTCAAACATAATTGCTCGGCTTCTGAGTAACGCCCCTGCGAGCGATAAATTTCCGTCAAGTTAAGCAAAGTAAATGCTGTTTCAGGATGTCCCTCTCCAAACGAACGATTGCTGATTTCTAAGGCTTCCAAATACAATGACTCGGCTTCTGAATACTCCCCTTGAACGTGATGAACTATCGCCAAATTTTGTAGATATGCACCAATATCAGAATCATCTTCACCCAGTAAACGCTTGCCCATCTCTAAAACATCTTGACGGAATTTTTTAGCTTCTTCGTACCGTCCCTGTTCAAAGTAAACATTAGATAAATCACTTAGGGTCATAATTGCATCACGGCATATTCTAGAATCCCACTGATCTACCAACCGTACATATATGTCTAAGGCTTTCGCATGTAATGATTCTGCCTCTAAGTATTGCCCACGGTATTGATGGAGCTTAGCTAAGCTATTTAAGATATCTGCTACATTAGGATGCTCTTCTCCTCCTAGTAGACGCTTGCTTATCTCTAAGGCTTCCTGATATAGTAATTCAGCATCTGAATATCGCCTCTGATTACTGTAAAGAATAGCTAAGTTAGTTAAGCTGGTTAGTATAATGTCGCTTTCAGAACTTAAATGCTGTCTTGCTAAGTCTAACGCTTGTTCAGCAACAATTGTTGCTTGATTATATATGCCTTGTTGCTCAAGTTGAACTGTCTTTTGATTAAGCTGTCTCCAAGCACTTAGATATTCTGTCATTTCTCGCCCCATTTACCTCTCTACCACCTATACTGCAATAATATAGTCTTCAAAATCTACCGATTCTCCAATAACGTAAAAAGATGCGCGAAGTCGCTACCTGATTTTTATTGGTTTTTATCGTCAAATTAATAATTCTAGTTTAATGCTGAGTAATTAAATTACATCAAATTTTATTGGTGCAAGATGTGAATTGCTGTTAATCGAGATGGATCTCAGGAGAAAGAAAGCGCAATCGCACCCAGCTTTAGAATGCGATCGCACTTTAACGAATGGTATCCAAAAGCCAAACAGAAAAAATTAATCCAAGCTAGTCAAACTACTAAAGAGGGTATGGGGTCAGCGTACCCGTGGGGGGTAAACTGTACGCTAGGGGAGCAATCCCTTCCTCGCAAGACTTATAGAGATCGCCCTTCAATCTGTAGCATCGTCCAAACTTCTTTTAATCGACCGTTTAATCAAGCCTTGAGAACGAATTTCTTGGGCTTGCTGGCGATCAAGATTGTCTTAACGTACACTAATCCCCCACGGGTACGCTGACCCCTCATATCACGTATTGATGCAGAGGGTAACTTTGCTCCAGGTAATTGTTTGTGGATACCCAGAAAAGAGCGTTATCGTCAAATACACTTATTAAAAAGGAAAGAATTGCTGATTTCTCAAACTTTACCCAAAGCATTAGTTACAACTGGTGAGGTTAAGATTTCACCAAATATTATTCAGGCAATTATCAAAGCTCATGCAGCTGGTGAAGCCAATATAAATAAACTTGCTACACAATATAAAATTAGCACCCAAGATGCAATAAATATTATCCTTCACTACATTTAAATCATATAATTTCTGGCACTAGCAACTTTACCTATGGCAGTGGCGAAATCACACACCAACAATTAGCACTGATGCGTGTTCTTTCCGAACTGTGCGAAGGATGGTGGTTTTGGAATGAAGATAGCGACACTGGCGTAATTTTTCAAATTCAAACCTAAAATTCAGACTAAAAATCTACACACCATATATCTCACCACTACTTATCCTAAGTAGCTGGTTTTTTCTTTAAAAATAAATATTTAGTAGGGAGTATAATTACAACTCGATATCGCTATCTCGACTCGGAAAGAACTGATATTGCCTTTGTCGCGCAGCCGCAATCTCTGAGGGAGTATCATATTCAGTAGCCTTTGTACCAAGTTGTAATTCTTGATATAAAGGCACACCATCACCGTCATTATCACTCAGAAGAATCTTAGTCATGATATGAGCAGGGGCAACTTGTGCAAGGCGGTTAACTACGTTAGCAACAAACTCGTTAGATGCTTCGCAACTGTCAAGATATTTAATAAAAGCATCAGCACAAGCCTCAGTCATCTTCGCTGGGTTTTTAACCCCTGCCTCGACTATGAAATCATCATAAATCGCTTTCTCATTATCAGTAAAATTTTCCTTACAAGCTTGCTGGATGATTAACTCAGCCTGCTGTTTTTGTATAGATTCCATACTACAAATTTTTAGCTATAACGATTAACAGTATCTTCTGAAAATATTAAGTATGGGCATAGCGATCGCAGAAAAATGCATCCATGATTTATATTATGGGTAATTGGCCGTAATCATACATATGATGCAAACAACCTATTAATATGTCTCATTGCTCGCTAGTCAATTCAATCCCGATACCAGAGATTCGTTCCCGCATATCTGCGTTACCCTACAGAAATTATTTTTCCGGATTTCCAGCTCTTTTTGCGGTTAGGTGTACTAAAGTTGAAATTATCTAGTAGGCAGTATCAAAAACTAGGAGAAGCTTTAATTGATGCTTTTTGTGATAAATCATCACTAGAGCAGATGTTGTTGTTTGAATTAGATAAAAATCTAGATACAATTGCAAGGAGTAGTAGTTTACAAGCAATTGTCTTTAATTTAATACAGACGGCAGAAGCTCAGGGATGGTTTGAAGACCTAATTCGTGCTGCATATAAGTCAAATCCTGGAAACCCACGCTTAAGAGCTATTGCTGAAGAATTGTTACCAAATTTTTATTCGGAAACACTATCTCCTCCTTCATCTAACACTTCAACGGGACAAAGTACTCAGCAACAAGAAATTTTGATTTTGACAGCAATTCCTCACGGACTGTATTTGGATAAAGAGATTAGAGAAATTGAGGATGCTACCCGCAGAGCTACAAGACGGGATTTGTTTGAAATTAGGACAAGAACTGCTGTGCGTCCTCAAGATATTCGCCGCGTGATTGCGGAAGAACGCCCCCAAGTTGTCCATTTTTGTGGACATGGCTTGGAGGATGGCAGTTTGGTGTTGGAAGATGAGGGGGGAAATAGTAAACCAGTATCACCGGAGGCAATGGCGACACTATTTAAATTGCACAGTGATTATGTTAACTGCGTGCTACTCAATGCCTGTTATTCAGCAAAAACTGCTGAGGCAATTAGCCAATACATTAATTATGCGATTGGGATCAATCCGCTGATTGGAAACAAAGCTGCGATCGCCTTTGCTGTAGGTTTTTACGACGCATTGGCGGCAAATCGATCGATTGAGGAGGCTTTTAAGTTTGGTTGTGTGGCGATTCAACTCGAAGGCGTACCGGAAGAGTTAACCCCTGTCCTCCTTAAAAAAGTAAACAAACCTCCTACAGTCGATATTGTTGAGGGACAGAATATTCAAATTGGCGATCGCATCTATCAAGATGCTGTTAAAGTAATCCTTAATCTTGACTCTCTAATCAGCGCAATTACTGGCATTGCCAATCCTTTGATTAAAGACAAGCCTCAGCGCAATGAGATAGTCATCAAATTATTAAAACAATTTAACCTTGACCCTGAACATCCACCTGCTGATTTTAGTGGTGTTTATGCCTATACCCTAGTAGAATACGGCATTGGTAAACCCAAGCCATTCCTTGAACTTTTTCGCCAAGAAGAGATAAAACAAGCTTTTTGCAAAGCATTCGACCATAATAACCCCTCAATTCTTCTCTCTGAAGTTGATACTTTTCTCAATACCTATGCATTAGGGGATGAGATTAAAACCTTGGGAATTGACATCAGACGAGAAATCGCTACCTTTGCCACGGTTTTTATCGAACTTGCTAAGCGCAGCAGCCAACAGCAACCTACCAGTCGCGCTCAGGCACTTGCGCGTATTGAGTTGATTAGGGCAAATATTCTTGATTTAGAAGTAGATGTCATTGTTAGACCCACCAATATAAATCTCTCTTTTGGGGGAGAGATGAGTCAGCAGATTCTAGAAAGAATTGGTTACGATTTGTACCAACAATTGCAGAACCAACCTCAAATACCTGTTGGTGAGGTACTTGTAACAGATGCCAGTTCTTTGCCTGCTCGCTACTTATTTCATGCACCAATCGACAAACACATCAACGCTACGGTCACAACTGTTGCAAAGGCAATTACTGCCACTTTAACAAAAGCTGAGAGCGTAGATCGTGTCCGGACAATAGCATTTCCTTCAATGGGTACTGGTGTTGCGGGTTTAAACCCTACTAAGCTGGCTCCAAAAATCTTAAGAATTGTTGCAAGTCACTTAGAGCGTGGAAGTAAATTAGAAAAGGTTATTTTTGCTTTTATAGACGAAGTTACATATCAGGCTTATATCAGTGCTTACCAAGCATTGCTTCAAGAAAACTTTGTTACTTACGAAGTTTTATTAAATACTTCTGCCGAATCAGTGACTATTGGTGGAGAACTTGAAGTTTCAATACGTCTGGGACAACCTGGAAGTAGCGGGAAGGAAGCTTATGTGTTCCAACTGCCACAGAGTGAAGCTGTAGGATCTGAACTTAATATATTCTTGACTGCCCCTAGTTTTAAGTTCAATGGCGATAACACAACAAGTTTGCTGCTAGACTCTGATACTTCTCAAATAGCACAAACTGCTCATTTCCACCTCACTGCCCTTCGACCGGGTGCAAATAAAATCAAAGCAGAACTATACTGCGGGGATAGTTTTAAGGACAGCATAGAAATTGAGGTACAAGTTGATTCGTTTAATGAAAGCGAACTACACCCACTTATCGCCGCCCGATCGCGTCCCGTTGCCCAACCAGATATAATTCTCCAAGTGCGAACTACTTGGAACGCAGATATCTTTGCGTGTACTTTCAATTATCACATTGATAGCTACCAATCACGCTTGTTATTTGCTGACGATGTTGACTACACATCACAGTCTTTATCTGCTACTTGGATTGAGCGATACTCCGAAGGAGTCGCTACCTGCGGAAGCCGCTCCGCGTCTACGCGATCGCACTCGTTATTAAAATCCACCCTTGAGGAAGCCGCTACTAGCCAACCGGAAGATTTCCGTTCTCGTCTTGCTTCTCTTGGTCAATACCTGTTTAAATCCTTACTCCCAGAGGAAATGCAAAATACTTTCCGTACGATAGCAGGTTTTAACCGCCCTTTCACCTTACTGATTTTGGCTGACCAAGATGCTTGCTTTCCTTGGGAATTATTGCATGATGGGCAAAAGTTTTTAGGAGAATACTTTATTATTGGACGGTGGCTATGGGAGTTAGAAAAGACACGTCCCTATGAGTTTCCCGTAGGTGCGGTGAATGTTGCCCATTATGCCAATGTGGAACAGCCGGAAATCTGGACTGAGCTTTTGCAGCCAACGGGCGCACCACCGCCTATTCCCTTGGTGGGTGGTGTACTGGCAGACATTAACTCTACGGAATCCATGCGGGGTTTGCATTTAGTGCGCTTTGGTCAGTCATCGGATGCAGCCGACAGAGAAAATGCCCCTGTGCAGGTTGATGGCAGTAATACTTACGACATTGAAAGTGAGGTACAACCCGCTAAGTTAAGCTTGCGTCGCAACCGTCCCCTTGTTACTTTGGGCTACCTGAGTGCGGGTCAACCGGAATTGACAGTGCTAGAACAAACCTGGGCTTCTACATTTGTACGAGCAGGTTGCAGCGTCTTTGTTGGTTCCCTTTGGGCAGTGCAACCAAATGTGGAAGCAGCTTTTGTTAGTGCTTTTTATAACAGCATTTGGTCTGGTCAATCTTTGGGTATGGCGTTCCAGACGGCTCGCAGATTGGCTAAGACAGTTGTACCTGACTCCTTGGACTGGCTGGCTTATGTGCTTTTTGGCGACCCAATGGCGCGTCCTTACCGACCTGTGCAAGGAAAAGGCTATGCTGTGGTTGAACCCATTGGTCAAGAAATTGATGACCCTGTATCCCCAGGAACAACAATCCGCTTTCGCGTCAGCCTGCGCCGCACACCTCCTGTATGGTACGAGAATCGGTTGATGGAGGTGGCTGAAGATTTAACTTTTGAGGATTTACGTGTTTTTATCGTTACGTCCGGATTGCAGGTAACTCCTGATGATTCCATACTTATCAGACGCACAGCAACCGGAGATTATCTGGGTTGGTTTACGCTAATTGTCCCTGCTGAGATGGAAAGTCGGTCAGTGTTAGTTCAAGTTTACTTTGAGGACGGAGTGGAACCCGTTCACAATTTGCGTTTTGCGCTGAATGTTGTGAATCGGGATGGTGAGGGGCAATGAGAGGAGTTGGCAGTCCAGTAGGTGTACAATTGGCTAGTTCTTGCTTGGAAATATTAATTGAGAAAGATTACTACTCAATTGGACGTTGGAGGTTTTCCAAGCCGGATGATAAAGTCTTGGAAGTGCTGAGTGAAGAAATTTTAGACTGCTTTGATGCTTTGAGAATAACTATTAATAAAGAAAAAAGCCTCAAGCTAGACGCGGATTTGTGCCATCAGTATTTGGTAAAGTTAGCTGAGTGGGGACGGACAGCTTACCAAGCGTTTTTTGGTGAAGACAGACCAAATAAAATCCTCACCAGTCGCCTGAATGAAAATGTAGCTCCTACCTTTGTTTCTGAAGTTACGCTCTTTCCTTGGGAAGTTTTGTTTGAGGGGAGTGAGGAGGACTACGAACAGGGAAATCCTGAGATGTTTTGGGGACTACGCTACACCCCGGCTCGGATTCTCAACCCAGAAAAAGATATCGCAGATTATGTTTTAGAGCAAGCGCAACCTTCAGATATGTTGTTTTGCTTACATCACAGATTGCTTCATGCTCACAAAAAGGAAAGACCAGAAATTGAAAGGTTGGTAAGGGTGACAGCAAAAGACCGCTTTACGTTGTTGGGGACAACTTGCAACTTGACAAATGGTAAATCTTGCGATCCGTTGGGGGATGATTTACTCAAATATCTTTACAAAGCCAGCCACAATATGTTGCATTTTGCTTGTCATTGTAAGGAAAGTAAGCTGGGAGATAAATTGCTGATTTCTTTTATTAAAGATGACGAGATAGCAGAAAATGCCTTAGTGTTGGAGTTGGAAACTTACAAATTTTTGTTGCGCCAGGGGAAATTTCTCTGTCAGCCATTGGTGTTTCTTAATGCTTGTCAGTCGGCTGGGGGTGCGGATGAATTACGGAGGACTTTCAATTTACCCAAGGTGTTTATTCAGCATGGTGCGGCGGCGGTGATTGCTACGGCTTGTCCGGTTCCGGATATGTTTGCGGCGGCGTTTGCAAAGGTGTTTTATGAGTTTTTTCTAAGGGGGATGGTGGTGATGGATGAGACTGGGGAGAAAGTCGTTAAATTTATGACAATTGGGGAAGCTTTACGGGCGACGAGGTGGTATTTTTTGAAGGAGTTTAATAATCCGTTGGGGTTGGCTTATGGGGTTTATAGTCCGGCGAGTTATCGGGTGGGAGAGCAACCTGTTTTGGCAAAATAAACTGATCACATAGATGGGAATTTATACATTGTGGGACGGATGTAATTAATGTTGGGAACAATACGGGGAGGGCGTTATCGAATTAAACAACTTCTCAGTCGAAGTGGGTTTGATCAAACCTATCTTGCTGAAGATATCAATCTTCCAGGTAATCCTAGATGCGTAGTCAAACAATTGATGCCATTAAGTACGGACGTTAACACGTTACAAGTGGTCAGACGTTTGTTTGTATCTGAAGCGGAATTATTGGTGCGGCTAGGCAACCATGACCAAATTCCTAAAATTTTAGCTTATTTTGAAGAAAATCAAGAATTATTCTTAGTTCAAGAATTTATTGATGGACATGACTTAAGTAAGGAAATTATTCCAGGTAAGCAATTAAGCGAAACTTATGTCATAACTTTATTGCAAGATATATTGCAGTTACTAAAATTTGTTCATGAAAATAATATAATACATCGTGATATAAAACCTTCCAATCTAGTCAGACGTAGATCAGACAAAAAGATAATTATAATTGACTTTCTGGCAAGTAAAGAATTAATTATTCGCACTAAAAGAACTGAATTTCAAAAACAGGAAGAATACTCAACATCAACGATTGCAATTGGTACTCCAGGCTATATGCCTCCAGAACAAGCTAAGGGTCATCCTGTATTATGCAGTGATATATATGCTGTAGGTATAATTGGAATTCAGGCATTAACAGGAATACAACCGCTAGCCTTTCAAGAGGATATTAATACAGGTGAAATTGTTTGGCACAATCAGGCTCAGGTTAGCAAAAAGTTAGCAAACATCTTAGATAAGATGGTGCAACCTGATTATAGAAAACGCTACCAGTCTGTAGATGAAGTATTGAAAGCTCTCCACAGTTTGGGAACTCCTACAACCTACATTCCCAAAGGAGACAATATTTCTGAAAACCCTGTTCAATATATTGGGCGATGGGTACAAAGATTTTTTGCACAAAAGCAGGAAAACTCAAATGAAGCAAAAGAAATAGCAGAAACAGCAAAATTACCGCCTGTAAAACAGCCAACACTATCACCTGAAACTATTCTACAAACACCGGAGAAAATACTTGAGATAGTTCAGATTTATATTCAGGAAGAACACTTTGACCGAGCGTTAGCCACAGCGCAGCAAATTCCAGATGAACAAAAGCATTTAGAAGCACTGACAAAAGTTGTCCAAGCAGTAAGCAAATTGGAAAGTAATCGTGTTCTTGAATTACTAGCACCACTTCAAAATGACCCTAATGAAAGAGTACGTCAATTAGTAAGAGAACTCCAGTTTACTAGTTTCCCTCAACCCGAAGCGATCTCCAGTGATGAAGCACTTGCACGCATCGAATTTGTTCAAGGTGATCTACTAGCTCTTGATGTAGATGCTTTGGTAAATCCCACAGGCTTAGACGTAAGTAATGGTGGGGCTATTAGTTTGCAACTTTTTGAAAGGCTAGGCTCCCAGCTATACGAAACATTGCAGAATCAACCACTTCTAAGGTCGGGCGAAGTATTTGTTACTGATGCTGGCTCTCTGCCAGCCCACTACATAATACATACACCTACAGAAGAGAGGGAAGGTCGGCATACAACTGCGAGTATAGTACGGGGAGTCTCTGCTGCTTTAGCCAAGGCAGATAGCCTAAGCGATGTTCGGACAATAGCTTTTCCCTCAGTGGGAACTGGTGCTGCGGGATTTGATCCAGCTGATTTAGCCCCAAAGGTCTTGAGAGCCGTTACAAATCACTTAAAACAAGGCAGTCAGCTAGAGAAAGTTATTTTCACATTTATAGAAGAATTTGCATATCAGGTTTATGTTAGCGTTTATCAGACATTACTTTCGGAAACGAGTTTAGCTTATGATATCTCATTGACCATATCAAAAGAAGCAACTGGGGTTGGTGGAGAAATAGAAGTTTCCATCTATCTGATGCAAATAGGAGCAGATAACCAGAATGATTATTTGCTTCGAGTTCCACAAACTCAAGCTGTTGGAAGTGAACTGAATATAATTTTAACTGCCCCCGGTTTTCAGTTCGACAGCGACAACACCGCCAGCTTACCCCTTGACCCCGATACTGCTCAAGAAACCCAAACCGCCCGCTTCCGCCTAACCGCCCTCCGTCCAGGTAACGCAACCATCACCACCGAACTCTACCAAGGCGACACCTTCGAGACAAAATTAGAAACCAACATCGAAGTATCAGGGTTTGACGAAACCAGCTTCACCAAAAACCGCATCACAACTCAACCCCGTCCTGTCCCTCAACCAGACTTTATCCTCCGCGTACAACCAGTATGGAATGAAACTAACTCTGACGGTATATTCAATTATCAACTTAGAAGCTTCCGTTTTCCTACGGTATTTTCCGGAGAAACCAATTATCAAACGGTATCATTTTCTAATAGTTGGCTTGAACAAATGCGGGGTATGTTAGCAAATATCCTGAAAAACATATCTGAGGCTACCCGTGAAGACGGTAAATCATCTTTGGTGTCTCTCGGTCAATACCTATTTCAGCATTTTTTCCCCACAGAATTACAAAGCGACTTCCGTAATTTGATACCCCAAAATTACACTTTTACACTTTTAATTCTCGCAGACCAAGAAGCCTGGATACCTTGGGAACTGTTGCACGACAGTCAAAGATTTCTGGGCGATCGCTTCATCATCGGACGCTGGCTACAAGAATTAAACGACACCAGACCATACGAGTTTCCCGTAGGTGCAGTTAACGTCGCCCACTACGCCAATGTCGAACAACCCCAACTGTGGACAACTTTACTAGAAACCCCCGGCGCACCTCCACCCCAGCCTTTACCAGCAGGTGTATTACATGACTCCACTGAAGCAATAAGGGGTCTGCACTTAATTCGCTACAGCCAGTCAGCAGACACAGTCAACCGTCGCAACGCCCCTGTAACCTTAGATAACGCCAATGACACAGAAGACATCGAACACCAAATCCGTCCCGCCAAGCTTAACTTACGTCGCAATCGACCATTAGTTACCTTGGGGTACGTGAAAACCGAAGCACCAGAATTAACAACATTAGAACAAACTTGGGCATCAGCCTTTATCCGGGCTGGATGTAGCGGCTTTATTGGCTCCCTCTGGGCTGTAGAACCAGCAGTGGAAGCTGCCTTTATTAGTAACTTTTACAACCGTCTGTGGACTGGTGCTTCTTTAGGCGAAGCTTTTTCTACCAGTCGCCAGCTAGCGCGTGCTGCTGCACCTGACTCCCTCGACTACTTAGCTTACGTTCTCTTTGGCGACCCAATGGCGCGTCCTTACCGTCCTGTGGAAGGTAAAGGATATGCTGTTGTCGAACCCATTGGTCGAGATATCGATGAACCTCTCCCATCTGGTGTTCCTGTCCGTTTCCGTCTCACCTTGCGTCGCACTCCACCAGTATGGCATGAGGAGCGAGTCATCGAAGTTGCCGAAAACTTGACTTTTGAAAATTTACAAGTTCATGTCAAAACTATTGGTTTACAGGTGACTCCAGATTCACCAATTGCTATGAGTTTAGCTCCTACAGGCAACTATTTAGGTTGGTTTACCCTGGTTGCACCACCAGAAATGGCAGGTAATTCTGCTTTGGTGCAGGTTTATTTTATGGATGGAGTGCTACCAATTCATAGCCTCATGTTCTCACTAAATATCGCTGAAGGAGGTGAGACAGCGTGAGGGGTATTAGCAGTTCGATTCCGATACAAAATGAATTTTTTCCTTTAGATATCTTAATTACAGAAACTTCCTACCGCATTAGTATTAACGATTTTTCTAGAAGTGCTACTGACTCTGTATTACTAAATTTTACTAAAAATGTCTTGCAGTGTTTTCAGGAAATTGAAAAGACTATAAACAAAAAGAAAGAATTACAACTAACTATAGAAGAACGTAACTATTATTTAAAATCTTTAGCGAAATGGGGACGACGCGCTTATCAAGAATTTTTCAACGAAGATGCCCAAAAAGCTACATTCCAATATTCTCAATTAATGAAATTCGCTCCCATCTTTGTCTCTAAGCTGCTTCCCTTCCCCTGGGAGGTACTCTATGAGGGAGAATACCAACAAGCCGACCCAGAAAAGTTCTGGGGATTCTGCCACCCAATTGCTCGTAACATAACTCCTGGTAAAACTGCTCCTTTAGAGCAAATCTTACCATTAAATATGCTGTTTTGTTTACATCATAAACTTCTTCACGCTCATCACCAGGAACGACCAGAAATCGAAAAATTAGTTAGAACTCTTGGTAAGTTTTATTTACTGCAACTTTCCAAAGAACTAAAAAAATTAGCAGATGGAGAATCTCTAGTCACTCACCTTTATCAAACTCAGCACAACATTCTTCATTTTGCTTGTCACTGTCGCCCCTGTAGACAGTACGAAGATGAAATTGATGCTTTAGTTATCTCTTTTATTGAAGATGAAAGCAATGCCCAAGAAATTGAACTAGAAACTTACAATTTTAGTGATGTCAGTGGTAGCTTCCAGTGTCAACCCCTGATTTTTCTCAATGCTTGTCAGTCAGCAGGTGGTGTCGATGAATTGCGGAAAACCTTCAACCTACCTGAGAAATTTATTCAGCATGGTGCTGCTGCTGTCATTGCTACTGCTTGTCCCGTACCGGACTTATTTGCTGCTGCTTTTGCGTCTGTTTTTTATAACTTCTTCATCGGTGAAAAGATGATGATTGGCAAGGCATTGTGTGAGACTCGGCGGTATTTTTTAGAGAAGTATAATAACCCCTTGGGACTTGCCTACGGTCTTTACAGTTCTCCTTATTATCGAATTGCTCAAGTTCCTGCTGTGCTGGGGGTTAACTGATGAATAATTCTGCATATACCTCAGAAATTACCCAGGCAAATGTTGATGCAATTTTGACGCAACTGCAACAACTGCGTCAGCAGATAACAGCTGCACGAGAAGCAATTGTGCCATTGTCGGCGAATTTAGCAGAGACTTATAACGAATTTCAAGCAGTCGTCGGCGAACTACGCCGTCAGTCAATGCGCCTGCAAGCGGAAATTGCTACACTGCGTATACAGATTGACCGCTTCCTTAATGATGAGGACGACACCTTCAACCAGGATGAGAGGAATGACAACTTGCTCTATGCGACGCAGGAAGAAACAACAGATTCAACTTTACAAGACCCAGAAGCTGTTGAGAAGGATATGCTGCTAGAGCATATTTTTCGCGTATTAGACCCCGACATTAATTATGAAGATGCCGAATTATTGGCGCATCTACAGGGAGTATGCAGCGATCGCACCACCAGTCTAGCTGATGTTTTAGAAGAATTACCTTGGGGACTGGTTTGGACAACACGCAGTTTGCAGGAGAACTTAGCACAACAGTACCGTCGTCTCGCCATTTGGGAACAAGCGTTAAAGCGACAGTCGGAGAACTTAAACCAAGCCACCGAACGTTTGCATAAAGACCAGCGCTACGGACTTTGGCAGCAGCGTCAAAAAGGTGCAGATTACTGGCACAATTTTCTCAATCAATGTGTTGAGCAGCAGCAAGACCAAAATTACGAATTAGAAGCTGAGTTAAACAGGTTACGGGAGGAGTGGGCGCGGATAACCAGCGCGAATAAACTATGAGTAACCAAGACTACCGACTTGACTTACCTGTACCAGTAGGCGGCGAGGACTTACCCATTCCCGTCACTGATAACGCACCACAGCAAGAACCAGCAAAGGATAAAGCTTTTTTAGAGTGGCATAACTACGCCAGCCAAAGGCATATTCGAGATTTAGCTTTCGACCCAGTTCGAGGGGATTTGTGGTTGGCGACGGGGGGAGGAGTGCTGCACTGGTTGCCAGGATTTGACCGATTTACCCGCTACACTAGTGAACATGGATTACCAGGTAACTCAGTAATGGCAGTAGCGGTGGATGGGTCGGGTCAAGTTTGGGCGGCTCATGAGCATTTCGGACTATACTACCTCAAAAATGACATTTGGCGGCCTTATACCATCTTGGGGGAAGTAAAAGTTAGCTGTTTAACCACAGACTCCACAGGTTGGCTTTGGGTGGGAACTACTAACGGCATCTATGCTATCAACAGTACAGACCGCAAACCCGTTATCGAATTACCCCCTGCTGGTTTTCCTCCCAGGGCGATCGCTTCGCTATTGCACTCTCGGCAGAATGCAGTAGCCAAGGAAAATGATATTTGGCTGTGTAACGCTCAAGGTGTCTATCATTACCATAACTCTAGCTGGGTACGCTCTACCGATAGCGTGCAACCGGATATTCTGACGCTAGCTCTGCAAGGCAAAAACCTTTGGTTAGGAACGTTTCGAGGACTGGTGCGAATTGACTTAACGACCAACCAGCCGCATAAAATTGATACTATGCCTAGTCGCGAAATCACTACCCTTGCCCCCTATTCTCAAGGAGTTTGGGCAGCTTGTGGGGAACAAGTGGGTTTAGCAACGGAGACTGGTTGGACACCTTTGGGAGACAAACAACTCAACAGCACCATCACCAGTTTGGCAGCAAGTGATGAGCAAGTATGGATTGGCACCCACGATGGACTATGGCGGGGTGGAAAAGAAGGGATGCACCTGCACTTAACGGATACACCACCCGATGTCATTGGTTTACCTTCTCCTGAACACTCTCCCGCCACCTTCAGCAACCTGGTGCAGGCGCTGTCAGTACAGCAATTGCAAGGGCGTTCTATTTTATGGATTGGTACAGTTCGCGGTCTTTATCGTTTAGACCTATTTTCTGAGACTTGGCGGCGCTACGGTCAATTGGGAACACAAGATAACCGTGCAATTACCACCAGTACAGAGCAAAAGACTGTTTGGGTTGCTAGCTGGAGTAGCGGTTTACATGGCTTAACACAAAAGAATGAACTGCAAACCGCGCCTGATATTTCTGAACCGATTTTAGCCCTAGCTACCAAAAACGCTCAGTACTGGGCTGTCGGTTTAGATGGTCTTTATCATTACAAAGATTCTGTCTGGGTACAAGTAATTTCCTCTAAAGAACTGCCTGTAAGAGGGTGGCTGCAAGCTGTTGCCCAAGGTGTCACAGACCATGTTTGCTTGGGTACTTCAGCCGGATTGTTGGTCTACAAACTTGATACAAAACAACTAACGCCAGTCAGTGGCACTTTAGGTAGTGCTGATGTGCGTTCTCTCTTAGCAATTGGACGGGGTGAGTCGGAACTGCTTTGGGTGGGAACCAGTCAGGGACTGTATGTGGGTAATTTCAGCAATTGGGAGTCTGTATCCGAACTTGAGAAGCGAACAATTACAGCTTTAGTTTGGGATAGTAATGCTAGTAGTTTGTGGGTTGGGACAGATAGAGGGTTATTTCGTTTGCTTGCTGTGGGCAATAGCTGGAAGATAGCAAACGAATTTCACATCCATAATAGCGGCTTGGGGGCAAATCGGGTAACAGCGCTTGCTATTAGCACGGGTGAGGATGGTGAAACTAAATTATGGGTAGGTACACCATGCGGTTTGAGTTGCTACACCTACTAACCAATCCAAAATCTAAAATAAAAATGCCTCACGCCCTCTGTCGAAATATTTTGATATTAAATGTATCCTGTAAAATTATTAGGGAACTGAGCTTCAATTTGGAGCAGGAGTGTTAATTTTATCTGTAATTTCAAAAAATGAGTGAACATCAAATGAAAATTAAAGGTATCAAACGCGGTCAAACGATTGAACTATTAGAACAAATTAATGATATCCCTGATGGTACAGAAATTATCGTTGAATTTGTGATTTCTTCAAATCAAATAACAAAAACTCCACAAACTTTAAGTGATGAAGAAAGGCTCTCCAAACTCAACCAATTATTTGGTGTTTGGCAAGACCAACCTGAACTAGTAGAAATATTTGCAGAAATTGACCAACAACGCCACGCTTATCGAGGTAGAGTTATCGATTCTATTGAAAATCAAGATAAGCAATAATGTACTTGTTAGATACTAATATTTGCATTGCACTACTTAATAATAACCCCAAGGCAGTTGCAAAATTTAATTTTTTATTTGCTCAATGTTATATTTCTACAATAGTTGTTTCAGAACTTTATAAAGGTGTTTACTGTTCCCAGCAAGTTGAAAAGAATTTAGAAATATTAGCACAGTTAACTCAACTGCTAACAGTTGAACCATTTGACTTAAATGCGGCTGTTGAATTTGGTAAGATTCAAAGCGAACTCAGACAAATTGGTAAACCAACAGGGGAAATTGATGCGTTGATTGGTGCTGTTGCGCGATCGCGTAATGATATTCTTGTTACTAATAACATCAAAGATTTTGAAAATATCCTCAATTTGCAGTTAGAGAACTGGCTGGAGTGATAAAAATTCAGAATGAAAAGTGACGAATTTTTGCAAAAACCGGAATATTACACAGCAAAGTTGTATTAAATTTTAGTAAAAACCTCTTCCTTGCCCAGCTATGCTGCCAGACTACTCCGGTCAAAATCTCCGAGGACGTTCTTTTAAAGGTCAAAACCTGACAGGAGCAAACTTTAGCGGTGCAGATATTAGAGGCGCAAACTTTACCAATGCCATACTCAAAGATGGTGATTTCAGAGGTGCTAAGGCTGGATTACAGAGGCATTGGGTAATTGGGTTAGTCATAGTCTCATGGGTGCTGTCAGCACTATCAGGGTTTTTTTCAATCGTCGTTGGTGCATTAATAGCATATATTTTTGACACCAAAAACATTGAAAACGTCATAACAGGGATGGTCTCTCTAATTGTGGTGACAGTCTTTTTTATCGTTACTATCCGCAAGGGTTTAATAGCAAGTTTAGCAACCGTCGTTATAGCCTTAGCCGGAACCGGAGCATTAGCCGGAGCCTTAGCCGTAGCTGGAGCCTTTGCTGTAGTTGTAGCCGGAGCTTTCGCAGGAGCGGGAGCCTTAGCGGGAGCATTAGCCGTAGCTGGATATGGAGTTTTAGCTTTTGCTGTAGCTTTCGCTGTAGTCGTAGCCGGAGCTTTCGCAAGAGATAGAGCCTTAGCGGGAGCCGTCGGCTTTGTACTATTTAGCGCTTACATTGGCTGGCGTAGTTTAACTGGAGATGAAAAATACGCTTCGGTTCGCTCAGTTGCCATTGCCTTTGCTGCTACAGGCGGAACTAGCTTTTACAATGCCGATTTAACCGACGCTGACTTCACAGGTGCAACACTTAAAAACACAGATTTCCGAAATGCAAACATAACCCACACCCGTTTTTACGAAACCAAAAAACTTGACTTTGCCAGAGTCGGCGACACCATATTAGCTAAACGAAATATCTTGAATTTACTCGTCACTGGTAATGGTCGAGGAAAAAGCTATTTTGCTGCTAACCTCAAAGGCGCTAACCTCATCGGCGCTGACTTTAAAGAGGCAAATCTTAAACACGCTGATATCAGTGAAGCCACTTTTCAAGGAGCTTGTTTAGAGTGGGCAAATCTAAATCGCACTCAGGCAATTGAAACTGATTTTACCAGCGCCCAAATGACGGGCGCTTGTGTGGAAGCGTGGAATATCGAAAGTACAACCAAGTTAAATAATGTCGATTGTCGCTTTATTTATCTGCTAGAAAATCCCAAGCCTGGAACCGATGACAGAGAACGCCGTCCCAGTAGTGGAGAATTTCAACCAGGAGAATTTACCAAGCTGTTTGAAGAGGTTTTAAATACAGTTGATTTAATTTTCCGTGACGGTATTGACTGGAAAGCTTTTGTTGCAGCATTCAAAAAAGTGCAAGTCGAAAATGAAGACACGGAATTAGCTATTCAAAGTATTGAAAACAAAGGTGATGGCGTAGTCGTCGTTAAAGTTGCTGTCCCTATTGATGCTGATAAAGAAAAGATTCATAGTGATTTTACGCAAAATGGGGTCAGCGTACCCGTGGGGGATTAGTGTACGTTAAGACAATCTTGATCGCCAGCAAGCCCAAGAAATTCGTTCTCAAGGCTTGATTAAACGGTCGATTAAAAGAAGTTTGGACGATGCTACAGATTGAAGGGCGATCTCTATAAGTCTTGCGAGGAAGGGATTGCTCCCCTAGCGTACAGTTTACCCCCCACGGGTACGCTGACCCCATCTTTAGTCAGTTTACGGAAGTCTGCGAACAAATCGAAAAATATCTCAAACACAATCTGCATTGCAATACTTACTATCTACATGGAGGTACTAGTCGCCAACTTCGAGAACAAATGATTAGTGATTTCCAAAACCCAGAAACAGAACCATCTGTGTTTGTGCTTTCCCTAAAAGCAGGTGGTGTTGGTATTACTCTCACTAAAGCTAATCATGTCTTTCACTTTGACCGTTGGTGGAACCCAGCAGTTGAAGACCAAGCCACTGACCGTGCTTTTCGGATTGGTCAAAACAAGAATGTCTTTGTGCATAAATTTGTGGCAATTGGTACTTTAGAAGAGAGAATCGACTCCTTGATTGAAGATAAGAAAAAACTCTCTTCAATGGTAGTTGTCAGTGATGAATCTTGGTTAACTCAATTAGATAATGAAGCCTTTAAACAATTAATAGCCTTGAATAAGAGTACTATTTTGGAGTGAGTATTATGACTAAATTTAGTCGGACTTGGTGGGGCGATCGCTTTATTAAAGCTTTAGAAGCTTTTACTGATGATCACCGACTCCAACGCGGACGTTCTTATGCTCGTGGTGGCAAAGTTAAAAGTTTTGAGATTAAACTGAATCAAATCACTGCTAAAGTTAGAGGCTCAATTAATCCTTACTTTGGAGTTTATAAAGAACCTACATATAACATAGTCATTGAAATTACACCTATTGCCAAAGCGCGCTGGAATGAAGCCATACAAAAACTATCTGCTAAGGCTAGTATTGTTTCTCGATTGCTCCTCAATGAAGTTCCCGAAAATATTGAATCAACTTTCTCTCAAATCGGATTACATTTATTACCTCATAGTAGTAAAGATTTTAAAACTAAATGCTCTTGTCCAGATGAAGCTAATCCCTGCAAGCATATTGCAGGAGTTTATTATTTAGTTGCTTCTCAACTGGATACCAATCCATTTTTATTATTTGAATTGCGGGGATTATCGAAAACAGAGCTTCAAGCGAAATTAGCTGCTTCTGGGTTGGGTCAAGCGTTATCAGTAGCACTTGACGAACAAAAATTAAACATAGAACCTTGTCAATCTTTTTATACGAAACTAGAGAAACAATCTGTTCATCAAAAGCCAAATCTTCGGGAGTTTTGGTTAGGTAGCAAGCGGTTGCCATCCACTATTGAAGCGTCAAACGATCGCCCAATTTCAGCTATTTTGATTAAGAAGGAGGGAGATTTCCCTGCTTTCTGGCAAAAAGATAATTCTTTCATTGAGACGATGTCAGAACTTTATCAACGAGTCAAAACTAAAAATCAAAACTCGATTTAAAATTCAAGCCTGGTTGTTGCGCTCACCTACATTGCGGCGTAGCCGATTGCTGTCTCAAGATATCATAAATCTAGGGTAAATCGTTCACGCTACCCTAATTCCTACGTAATTTATTTAGAATCGCCACATTAGATCTCAATTAACTTGAAGCCCCAAGGTTTGAGAGCAGCTACAGCTATTTCTATATCTACACCTTCATAAGCCTCCCATTCCGAAGGGTGATCTTTAGGATGTCCATCGCCGACATTACCTGCAACTTTAATGATTGGACAGTTTGCCAAGCAATCGCGCTCTATGCCTTTTGGGAGTGCTAGTTGGATTTTGTGACCAACAAATTTCGTTGTACTTGAATTAGCTACAGATTCACGGATTAAACAGATATCACCAGCACTCCCCCAAGTAGTTTGATAGATGTGGAGGAACGATATATAGGTTTCTGGTTTGATGGATCTTTTAAGAACTTGCATTGTAACCTTTCTACCTATTAGCATCCTACCTAGATCATCTGTGATTGTAATCGGTAGCCAGCACAAGCGCTCATGTATTTCCCAACCTGCTGAAAACCTGTTGTTTAACTAGCTTTAACCTTTTGGTAGTGTTGTAGATGCGTTGCTCATTGATTTGAAACATTGGCTGCTTCTTGAATTTGGAATCTATCTCAACTGGGGGAACAACACTACCACACGAAAACGCAGAAGGCAGACTTAATAGCTCCTGCCACAAACTAAATTATCCACTAGACTATACAACACAACAAAGCCTGCCTCTCTCCCAAGCCAATATGCATCTGATTAAAAAACTGATACTATTGCAGCTATTGAGAAGTGAAAGTTAATCGTGACAGATACAAACGCAGGGTGTATGCGTAAAAAATTATGATTATCGGGCTGACGAACCAAAAGGGGGGAGCGGGGAAAACCACTGTATCTGGTCATCTAGCATACTGGTTAAGCCAGCATGGGACAGTAATTGTTGTCGATGCAGATGCACAACACAGCAGTACAAACTGGATGAAAGACCTGCAACTGCCATGTCAAACAATGATAGACCCAGATGATTTATTTGATGAACTTCCAGCGCTAGCAGAACAATATAATGCTGTAGTTGTAGACGGCCCAGGTAGCCTGAGTGAAACAACCAAAGCAATTTTATCCAGATGTGACCTAGCTCTAGTACCCTGTAAACCAGCAGGGTTAGATATGCACAGTACATCCAAGATGTTACGTATCCTGCGACAAGCAAGAGAATTGCGCTCTGGGATGCCTCAGGTAGGATTGTTTTTAAATCAAGCCAAAAAAGGGACAGTCCTGCTCAAAGATGCCCAAAGAGCTTTATCACAAAAAAATACGGGCTTTCCTTTGCTAAAAACGATAGTGTATGACCTCCAGGTAATTGCCGATGCACCAGGACAAGGCACGACGGTTTGGGGATTAGGAGGAACAACAGCCAAACGTGCAGCCAAGGACTTTGAGGAACTTTTTACCGAAGCCTTGGGGGTAGCCAATGGCAAGAGATAGACGACTGGTAGAGGATTTTATCTTCAGGGATGAACAGACAAACCAGAATCCGGCTACTATGCCCCTAAGTTTGATTGTGCTGCCCAAGGAGGAACTGCGATACTACATCGATCCAGAAGAAGTAGAAAAAATTGTTGCTAGTGCTAGAAAAAACGGCATACTGGAACCGCTTTTAGTTCGTCCTATCCTCGGTAGCGATCAACATGAAGTAGTAGCAGGAGCAAAACGCTACAGAGCAGCCCAGATTCTCCAGCTAGTTGAAGTCCCTGTTGTTATCCGCGAACTTAATGACGAAGATGCCCTAGAAATTGCCCTGATTGAAAACTTTGCTCGTTCGGCGCTCACTGACCTTGAAGAAACAGATGGAGTCTTGCGGCTTTTGGCTGTCAAGCTCAAAATTTCACTCCAAGAAGTACCACCACTGCTACATCACATACAAAACCAACTGCGGGGTAGACTTTCCACCAATAACGTTATTGGTGAAGATCAAATTCAGATAGTACAATCTTGTTTGACTTCTTTAGGTAACATCAAACTGGATTCATTTATCAGTAATCGCTTGCCCTTACTGAACCTACCCAGTGACATCTTACAGGTATTGCGCTCTGGCAAATTGGAGACAAGTAAAGCCAAAGCAATCGCACGAGTTAGTGATGAGGAAACAAGAAAGCAGCTTCTAGAGGATGCTATCGCCTACAATTTCTCGTTGAGCGAGATCAAGCGCAAGATTAAAGAAATTGAGACTCTGTCTGACTCAAACAACAAAACAGAGTCAGCAGCCTTAAAAGAACGTGTTGATGATGTCTTTCAACGCTTTAAGAAAGCTAAAGCGTGGGATGACCCCAAGAAAAAAATGCAAATAGAGAAGCTGTTGGCTCAGTTAGAAGCATTGATGAAAACTGAAAACACAAATTGATGAGAGCAGCCACGGATAGCATCATTTGCATATTGACGCTCAGAAAAGGGGGGGGTTCTCACTTTGCGGTACATCGCTGCCAAGCCGTAGCAATTAGAGCGGGGAATATTCTCGAATAAAACCATGATTTTTGCTTCGGACACCCGCTCTAATTGCTTGCCCTACTCTACGAGAAGCCGCTGCGCGTCTACGGGTTCGCCACGTTGCCCTTCGGGTTCGCAGCCACTCCTGGGGGAGACCCCCAAGACCGTGCTGACTCACCATCTAGGCAGAAGCCAAGACGGCAAGTGGACTCACCTCCTCGAAAAATACGCTCGTTTTGACGAAGGATTTAACAAGGCGAGTCCGCTATGTCACGGTTTTGTCCAAGAGTTGGAAACCCTTTGATTTATTTATCTAGGCCACAAATATTTATCTAAACAACAACAACAAGGTAGATAATTTTGGGCGTTTAGAGACGTTGTGGAAAGTATTTAACTTATTCGACAACGTTCACTCTTGACATAAGCCAACGAAAACGCCTGGATATTAGCAACGTTGTGGAAAATATACACATCGTCAAAGGCTTAATTTGTTGACTTTGTGGACATTATGGTAGAGATAAATTAATCGATGGGTCGACGAGATATCAAGGTAGTTCCCTCCCACATTTGATGAGTTTCGTCCCTCATCAGCACCACTCCTGCATCTACTTCAAAACCAATTGCCCTTGCTTACTCGCTACCAATAACGTTATTGGTGAAGAGACAATCAGTGTAGTGCAGTTGCAAAGTCATCAATGCGCGATCACACCCGAATAGCTGGTTCTTCCCATTGGACATTTGACAGATTTTGTTTCCCAATCAATTGCGGAACTTACGGCGATTTTATTAACGTAAGTACCGACGGTCAGGTCTTTTCAGTTCACGCAAACATATCAAGGTCAACATCTATTGTTGTTTCCGATTGTGGCGTTGATGTCTGCTCAACTGTTGCCACAGGTGTTTGAGGAGTGAAGGCGGTATGTGGTAATAACCCTCTTTTGTAATCCCAATAAAAATTTATGATGTGGTAGAGTGCATCTATAAATTTCTCGCTTCTTTCTGCCGCTACTGCCCGAACTATTTCGGCTTCTCTGGTTCTAATCCGCGCTCTTTCCCACTTTGGTTCATCGCTCATTACTTATCTACACTCCTTTTTTCGCCGCTTGCTGCATCACCAGCTTGAACATACCCCGCACAGAAGCCATCTCCGGGCGCGAGCTTACGACTTCTAAGCCTTTAGAAGCCAGTACCTTTGCAAAACCTGGTAAGGCGACTCCACCACCTATACAGATGACCTTGTAACCAGATTTTGTTAGCCTGATCGCCTCATAACTGTATTCTTTGAGGTTCTCATTCCACCATTGCACAAGGCACTGTTGGTACACTTCTTTGATATTGCACCCCTCCACGCTTAAAGAACCTAGTTCTATTTGTTCGCGGATTTTTCGCACGTTGCCAGTGTAACCATAATTCTTTGCTTTCATTGCTGATTGGATCATTAAGTACAGTTCGTTGACTCCAACGTGCGACACTATACTCTCTTGCGGACGCTTGCGAATATAGGGAGTCAGTAGCGTAGTACCCGCTCCAAAATCGAGCGTTACTATTTTTTCATCCTTGTAGTCTACGATTGCACCAAATCCTTCTGGTACTACTAAAAGTACTTCTGTCGATAAGTCAACTTCTTTTCCTGCCAAGCATACATTTAGATTTTGCTCTAAATTTGCTTTGATTTCATCTTTATGGGACTGCCAAGCGTGAGAGGACACAACTATGTAATTTTTCATCACACTTGCTAGTTGAGGCAAGTGTGCCAAAGCACCTAAATACAGTTTGTGAATATCTTTAATCTTGGTGCTTTTATCTGTAATCGTCGCTCGTCCGGTTGGAGATTTTGCTGCACCATACCCTACACAAAATACTTCTGTATTGTTGCCTGAACTATCTTTGATTACGACATTGCCTAAGCTATCCGATGGGCTGCAATGAACATCAATGTAACTCTCTATCCGGTCTTCATAGTCTTCTGTTGCTATCTTGATGCAAGAGTTAGCTAAGTCTAAAGCTATTTTAAAATTTTGTTTTGGTCGTATCATATCTTCCATAAAGAGGGGGGAGTGTGGGGAGTGTGGGAGGTGTGGGAAGTGTGGGAAGTGTGGGGAATTAGTCGAGTAACCAATCATCTGGATGGGTAATCATCTTGACTAACCCACTAAGGACTTGATTGTAACTACTGTAAAGTTCTCTTCCTTGTTCGACCGTAAGATACTGACACTTCACCGCAAACTTTAACCAAACTTGAGTTTCTGCTGCCTCTGCCTCACAATCATTCAGTTTAGCCACAAAAGCAGCTTTATATCTACGTTTTCTCCAAGCTTCTGCCAAATTAGCACAGACTGAGCGAGAAGAACGACGAATTTGGTGAAGCAGCGCGGTCTTGGGGGTTTCCCCCATGAGCGACTGCTGAACCCGGAGGGTCAGTTAATGAATATTTTTCTTCAACGGGGAACTTTTTAGAATGTTCAAAAATTTGCATCGCTGTCTCAAATGCCAATTGATAAACAGCTAAGTCCTCATGAGTTCTAAAATACTTTTTCCCTTTTTCTTTTTCTTCCATTTCCTTTCATTTCGACTGTTCTTCTTTCCATCTTCCCACACCTCCCACACTCCCCACACTCCCCACACTCCCCTTCGGGCTTGCAAAAGCAGTGTACACCATACATGCATCATATGTATACCATTTGTCTACCATTCGGAAATTTGAATAAGCAAGCAAACCGCTGAAAGCCTATAGAGTTCGTTGTTACCCACTGACGGACGTATGATAGCCATTTGTACTACATATGTTGTACACAGAGAAATGCCTTGAAAAATTATGTGAGTCTCAACTCAGATTTTATCTAATACTAGAATAAGAGTATTTCCATCATATCTCTATAGTGAATTTCTCAAAATTGGTTTTTAGTATTAATCAATTTAATTTTGATTTTTTATTAACTCAATCTGAAATTACCTAATATTAACTCATCAGATATAGAAGTAACTCCAAGAGTTATTTAATATTATAGTAATAAAAATTTACTCTAAAATTTGGTCTATTAGCCAATTTAACCGTAATAACTAGTAATTTTAAAAAGCTATTAACAGTTAATTACTATTAATTAAAAGTTATATTTTCAATATTATTGTTTCATTATCGTAGTTTTTATAACTGTAAAATTATTGATATTCATGATTTTTACTTTTTTTTACAATCTTTGTATAATTGCAGTTATTAGCCTCTCTTTTCGGCTCTAAAACTTCATTTTGACTACAGTTATTACCGAGCGAGTTACTATTAAAAAATTAGCACTATTTGAGTGTTTATACTTATTGATGGCTCTTGCTCGCTTTGATTACCAGCACTACCTTAGCGTGTTTGAACGATTTTGTAGTATTTTAGTAGCTCTATCGAAATACATAGCACCGATCGCTACTATCATCAACAGACAACAAGACGCTATCTCAACTCCCTTCGCAAGAGGGAACGAAGGGAGCAGGCAACGGGCAACAGTAGTATCTTCCCAGTAAGGTGAGCAGCATAGAGTCTTCCACCAACCTGCTACCTGTGCTGGGAAGATGTGCGCTAACAGTTGAGAAACCTCCCTCAAAAATATCTGCATTAAACAAAAAGCAAACCAAAGCATCATCAACACAAATGCTTTTAGCATCTGCAACCTAGCAGCACAACACAAGGCCTTCTGCTAGCAATCGTGTTGAAACCAGAGCAGTTGGTAAACTTTGCCTCAAACAGAACCTAGCTACTACATAATGCGAAACGCTGCTTCCTAGTGAAGCGCTGCCTTATTCAATGGCTTGTCCTTTGTAGCATCCACGCAGGTCGGGAGTTGGTCAGGCGCAGTAAGCGCCCGGTAGGGCGTTGCCCCTTCCACGAGGGATTTTGAATGAGTTGAACGGCTCTTTCTACAACGCTTGGTACACCCAAGGGCGCACTGCCTCATAAATATAAGCCGCAAAGCAACTTCGGAATTGCTCAACCCCATAGGAGTTTTGGGCGTGGAGATTTTGGATTGTGCCCAAGGGCGATCGCCAATTAACTCAACTGCTATTTTGTCAAAATCATCCTCTCACAATCAGCTGCGATCGCCTACCTGTAATTCTCGCCTGTGTTCAATTTACTCACAGACACAGTAGAGATAGAGAACACAGCAGCTGACGATTGCAGCCTGGAGGGGACAAACCGATCAGGCGTAGAGGTTGTTCGCTTCACGGCGGAATGTGCGATCGCTACCTGTGGCCAAATCACAAGTTTAGCCATTGAGGGCAAAATAAAATCTGTGGTGTAAGCTATTAATCAGCAAGTGCGGCTCGTTCTTCGCAGGAGCCTCTAGAAACTAGAGGGATATGGCTAAGGTACATTTTGAAAACCATTTTTAAATGTATAACTGTTCTTCTGATGTAGGTGAGCTAAGTAACCTAGAACGGCAAGCCCTACCCTTGAACAGACAAGTGACTCTCTATCTGCCTACGCCGAACGGACTCGGAAAACCGAAAGGTCAGCCGCAGAGCGAAGCTGGGAACAGGGCGCAATCAGTTGAAAATAAGCAGGTAACAACACTGGCGCTAACGAGGAGATGGCATGGGTAAACAAGTCCTAGAAAAGTGTCTTATCAATAAGCTACAACCTGAATAACAAATGTAGACTTCATCCTCTACACTCTCACAGCAATTTTTGCTGGTTAGCTGTAATCTCCGAGAGGAGGATAGGCAAAATGGACTGCTCTAAACCATCAAAACAATCAAAAGAACGGAACGAGTAAAAACGGTGTAAGGGTCTGGGAAAAAAGGTCGAAAACCCCAGTAGGTACGACGAGATACAGAACTCCCTTACAACGGGTAAGATGCGGCGTAACTGCTGCAAGGTATTCAGAGAACGCAATTTGGAGTAGAGCATGATTAGGCACAGCAAGAATGCTAGTGAATCTTGGAAATCATTACCCTGGAAGAAATTCCGAGGGAACCTTTTCCGCCTACAAAGAAGAGTGTTTAAAGCTGTTCGAGTTGGCAACACGCGTAAGGCTCGTCAATTACAAAAGCTTATCCTGAAATCTCGCGCAGCTAGGTTGCTGGCGATTCGTCAAGTAACACAGCTAAATGCTGGTAAAAAGACCGCAGGAATAGATGGTAAAACCGCCTTAACTCACAAGGAGAGATTTCACCTTGAACTGTTATTAAGACAGTCGAACTGGTATCACAATAAGCTCAGACTGATACCAATACCTAAGAAAGATGGTTCCATCAGATACCTGAAAGTCCCTACTATTGCGGACAGAGCTTGGCAATGCCTAGCAAAACTCGCCTTAGAACCAGCACACGAAGCAACTTTCCATGCAAATAGCTACGGATTCAGAACCGGGCGCTCTACCCATGATGCTCAAAGGCAAATCTTTGAAAATCTCAAAAGTCAAGTCAGAGGCATCAACAAAAGAATCCTTGAGTTAGACATAGAACGCTGTTTTGATTGGGCATCTTGATACTCCTTTCAAAAACGCAAGTTCTGGAGTTCTCCAGCTTTGAGCTTTTGGAATTGTAAGAGTGTATCGGGAAGGTTAGGAAACAGATAAAGCCCGGTTGATTCATCCTTGCTAATGGCGATCGTTCCGTTATGAATGCGATCGTAGATCCAGTGGGGTGAAAGTTCTAAAGACTGGGCAACTTGAGGAACCGTAAGATAACCCGAAATCTCGCGGGGATGAGACTGGCTACGGTTTTGAAAAATATGATGTTTAAGCCGGATAGTTTTGGACTGTACTGGGCAGGAGAGTTTTGCATAGTGGCGATCGATAACCTTGTGCCGTCAGTTTGTTGAGCGATAACTTGGTCATCAATACTTTGTTGGCCTCAAACTAACAACCTGAGTTTCCAATTCCTGGGCATTGGTGAGTTCAGCCAATGAACCAACTGGGATTGGCAGGTCCAACATTAGTAGTGTCACCACCTTTCCAAATAATCCGAGTGCGAACTGTATCACGTGCAACACGATGAATGACGACCTTATCAATGAGGCAGCGTAGCAGAGATTTTTTTTGCACTTGTGTCAAGGTGCCACTGTGCCAAAGTTCAGGGAGCCTTTGTCCAATGTTAATAAAAGCAGTTTTGAGTTCTTTTGGGTAGGTGATCTACTGTTTGAGGCTGCTGACGTTGAGCATAGTTTTCTTGGGCAAGTTTTAGTTCGCGTAAAGCGTTTTCCCAACGCTGTTCTAGTTCGGCCGCTACCAATCGGTTATCCGGGTCAACCCGGTTAAACTGTCTTTCTGCTAGTGCTACTTGATACTGTAAACGTTGTATTTTGTTGAGAGTGCGCTCGTTCCACTGTCTCTTGAGACTGCTGTTGGGTTTTGACAGCTTTGTGATAAGCATCTAGCTCTACAACTGACAAAGCTTCTAAAAAGGCATTGACTACGTACTCATCAATTGCATCAGCAGGAATATACTGACAAACAGGCACACGATACTGCTGCCGTAAGGAGTTACAAATATAGCGGGTTGCGCCTTTGTACTGGACAACCATCTTGTGACCACATTCACCACAGTAAACTATCCCATTGCAGTAATGCTGCACCAGGGCGAGGGATACCACGAGTTTTATTGCGGTCATACTCAGCATAATTATCCATAAGCTGTGCCTGATTACGCTCGGTAGGTTTGCCAACTGATGTAAGCTGGATATACGTCATTGACTCGGATTTTCCATTCGGCCATTGGCAATTGCTTTTTGTTGTGGCTGATTTGAAACCAAACCACGTTTGAGAGTACGTGTACGTCCATATACAAATGCACCAGCGTAGGCAGGATTTTTCAGAATTGAGATGATACTTGCCACGCTAGGCTTGCGCCAGAAAAAATCACCAAAGCGATTTCTCCGTGGAAGCAACAGCCCTTCACTGTTGAACGTCTGCAACACTTTGGAAGCTGACTTACGTTGCCCAAAAATCTCAAACACTAAGTTAATTTCGGTTAATCACCTCACGATTTGGGTCTTTCTGCACCACTCCCAGTTCATCACGAACCAAACCCACAGGTAAGGTGAGTGCCAGTTCACCACGCCTGGCTTTGCTAAGAATCCCAGCACTTAAGCGGGAACGAATCGTATGCAACTCTACTTCGGAAATTTTGTCCTTTGAGTCCCAACAATAATCGACCATTGGCACTACTTGGATCATAAACCCCATCTCTGTCAGCAATCAAACAACCTCTGTAACCACACAAGTCCAAGCAAGGGGAACCAATCTGAGCAATTACGTGACAGGCGAGTAACATCATAAGAGAGGATAATCCCTACTAATCCTAAAGTTACCTGGGCTAACAGTTCTTTAAAGCCTGGTCGCTGTTCTGCGGCTGCGCGCGGTGAATTACACCGTTTGATCAGTGTCAATTACCCTCAATGTTTATTATCCGACCAGCCCAGTTCTATAGCTCGCTGACGCAGAGCGTATTGCAGACGCAAACTCTCCTGATTGCTGATTAATTGATGTGGGGTAGACTGACGAATGTAGATTATCGCTTTGCGGTTCAGGTGTTGGAGTGTTACTAGCTCTGAGGTACTCATAAATTACCTCCTGGCAGACGGTTTGTAGTTCGTCTGTGATTACTTCTGGAGTGCTGGGTGAGGCGTTCCCAGATCTCACGGGGTGGGATTGACAATAAACCTCACAGTTGTTTTGGCTAAGGTGACTAACTCAGTCACACTCTCTCTAATGTGAGCTTAGTACGTAAATACACTGTTTGGGAGATGCTAATTGGGTTGCTGATAAAGGAATGCGTAAGCGCATATGACCTCGATAGGCTACTACCGCATGACCCTCACCACTTGGCGGGGTTGATATGGATATCACTGCAAACCTTCGCCCAAATAGTGGGTGCATCACATCAGTTACTTCTATGTCAGTTAAGTTTGCTGATGGGTTCTTGAGATGGGCATTAAGTAATGGTTTCGTTAGACCGTATAAACCACAACACCATCATGGAAAACCTCATCGCCCCGCAATGGTTAAAACTAGGTATATTCCATGCCTTAAGGCTGGAATAAACCCTGAGTTCCCAGAACAAGGAACATGTCAAGGGGGTGTGGTTAGTCCAATATTAGCTAACATCGCACTCAATGGGATTGAAGCTATACATAGGTGTAAAAACCAAGACCCAAGAACATTAGACCCATCCGTGAGATACGCGGATGATATAGTGTTCTTTCTAAGACCAGAAGATGATGAGAAACAAATACTCGACACAATCAGCCAATTCTTAGCAGAAAGAGGATTAAAGGTAAGTGAGAAAAAGACAAAGCTAACCGCCTCGACAGATGGGTTTGACTTTCTAGGTTGGCACTTCAAAGTACAGCAAAACGGAAAGCTTAGATGTGTTCCCTCAGTGGATAACTACAAAGCTTTTCGCAAGAAGGTCAAGAAAATCGTCAATAGCTCGAAGTATGGTGCCAAGGTGAAGGCTGCAAAGTTAGCACCAATAGTAAGAGGCTGGAGGAATTACCACAAGTTCTGTAAGATGGATGGCTCACGGTTCTCTCTGTGGCATCTTAATCACAGAACATTTAAGGTATTCAACAAGGAAACCAAACAGGATAGGCAATCAACCGAAAAACTTGTCAAGCAAGCATTCCCATCGGTTCCTTACTCTGAAAACCGTCACGTCAAAGTCAAAGGAGATAAATCCCCCTACGATGGAGACTTAGTGTATTGGAGCGAACGTAACAGTAAACTATATGATGGCAGAACCTCAAAATTACTAAAGAAGCAAAACCATACGTGTGGTCACTGTGGACTGAAGTTAACTTCTCAAGAGAAGGTACACCTACACCACATTGACGATAATCACAACAACTGGAAGGACAAAAACCTAATGGTAGTCCATGAAAGTTGCCATGATTACATCCACATCAGCAAAAGGGAAAGGGAACTACGTTCTATAACGCTAGGGCGTCGGGAAGTAACCGAGGAGTATCTAGAAAATAATCCTTGGTGAAGAAAAGCCGACCGTTGCTACGGTACAAACCTTAACCCTAAGAACATCGGAAGCTGGATGCACCGAAAGGCGCACGTCCAGATTTAACAGAGAGGGGCGAGAGGTAATACTCTCCCTCGACTCTACTTAGTCCTAGAAGCTACGTTTACAAGCAAGTGGAAAGTAAGGAAGTTTTCGTCAAAGCTCATGTTCGCCTGATTAAGCAAAAAATTTATCGCTTCGTTTGCAAGCAGTGCAACCAGGTAGTTGAACGCGCCTGTTATCCATCACGCCCTCTATACTGCCAACGTTGCCGACCTCCCAAAGCTACACCGGAAAAAGAAACTTCACCTGTATCTGTTCAGTCGAAGAAAAAACACGCTTCCATACGACCGAGGCCTGTTGTATCAAAACGCAGACGCTAGTAGGGGTAAGATCCTGCTTTGCTGACGTTTACCGCCACATCACGGCTAAACTCCGTCAGGGGCGTTTGTTCAGATTACAACTGTGACATCATCCCGACGCTCTACCCGAAGCGGGTAAGCGTCGGGACTTATAGCTAACAGAACCCATCATTAGTTAAATTAGAAAGGGCATTGATCCGCTGGAATCCAGAAATGATTAATTTGAAAGCCTTCTAGATTTCCTGTTGCTTTGAGTATTTCCCTGATCGCTTTGTAGCTAGGTTCAATCACCCGAACATCTACAATTTTCTTTATCACAGGAACTTCTTTTCCACGCTCGTCAAGCTCGACTTTAGAGGATACCAGTTCGACCAAAAAACGATAAACTGTGGCAGCAGTTAAAGTTTCGGGTGCAGAAAGTAGCTGTAGTTGTGGACTTAGTAAATAGGACATTGCTATAATCTCCTGGTGTACTTGAGAGGGCATTACTTGCTTTGGCCGGCTGTATGCCCTATGATTGTTATTACTATCTTACCTATAACCACCTACAACCTCTTGTGGTTGTAGGCGATTTTGCATTTGCTTTTGTGATGGTGAAGTGAAAATCTCAAGTATTTCTTCTATAACTGTTGCAGGTAGTTGTATGCAATATTGGTTGTAGATAGGTTACAGGTAGAGCTATGGCAGTAAAGGTATTACCAGTATTGATGGAAAGCGGCGTTTTGAAGTTGGCTGACGGTGAACTGATTACTGTCGGTAGCAAAAGTTGGACAACCTGGCTCTCAAAAGATCAATCGTTTCGATACGAGGGGAAAATAGCCAATGTCACTGTCCGTCCTGGCAAAGGCGGATGGTATGCTTACAAAAAAATTCATGGCAGACTTTACAACGCTTTTGTCGCCCCCAAAACTGAGGTAAGTGTTGAGAAACTGGAGACAGTTGCAGCTGATTTCATCCGTAGAGCCGAGGAAAATAAACTAGACCCAACGCTTAAACAAACTGAAATTGACGAGTTGCGATCGCTTCTTTCCAGCTTACAGTCCCAACTAGAGGCTGTGAAGGAGGAATTAAAACAGCTCAGTGCGATCGTCGGAAAATCAAATGATTTTGAATCTTGAGAGGAATCTTCTAGCTTGCATTCTCAAGCTAATATCTCCCTATTCCAAGCGGAAGAAGCTTCCTTCCCCAGAACTACTAAACTTCGACGTTGCGGTGTTCACACATCGGTGTCTGTTAAAAAGGTTTTGTCAAGTTTTTAAACAGATAATGTCTAGACAACGAATAGGATATTTGCTTTCATTCTCTGCTCAAAACCTCAGAATAAATGCGCTTACGCGCAACAGCAGCGATGAAAGTAATATCTTAACAAGTCAGCCATGAAAGATGCTGAGCAAATAACTACTGAACTCAAGCAATTTGTTGGTTCGGAAACCTTTTACAGACACTGGTCAGGCATTCAATATACCGAAGGCGTGAAATATCTAGCCTCGGCAGCCCAAGCATATTGGCTAATAGATGGAATTATCTCACATCAAGCCAATAATAGGTTTTTATCCGATCCAGGACTGCAAGATTTTCAGATTTGGCGTCTGGTTGTTAATAACAATTCAGGCACGTTAATTTGTGAATGGGATACAGATAAAGAAGTACTACGGCAAGAAATTGATTATACAGATTTTCCTTTCCCGGAAATCAGACTTTATCTAGTACAGAAGACTCTGATGCTTGAGAGTGAATATTAATTTCAAAATCAATTTAAAAACTCGCTCTAATGTTCAAGAATTAATAGCTATTGCACTGCCAAATGCAAAACCAAAGATGCTCAAAAGTGGTGTGGTAGTGTTGCACAAATAGCTTAACTTTAGCTTAACTTATTTATTCAAAAACTCGCTTTGATGTTCAGAAAAACTTCTGCATTCCAAGCGAGTTTTTGTCGCGCTTACGCGCAGATGAAAAGTGACAAAAGTTAAAGTACATAGGAGTTTTAAAATGCAATATCAAGACATTCTCACAATCGCAATTATCGCTTTGCCAACTGCATTCGCTGCATTGATGCTAATGGACTTCATTGCTGGACTATTACACCTCATACAGCCACCACGGCAAGCGATCGCCCTTCAAACAGCTACAAGCACTTGTATTACAAATCCAAAACAAGCAATCACTACACTACACCCAATACAAGAACCCATCACCCTACTCGATCCTTGGACGCTACAGATTGAAGAATTAACTAGCAGCGTTACCCACAACAGTTTTACCCAAGACCCACTTCCTAGCTTGTTACTGTTACCACCTGCAAAAGAACAGTCCAAGCGCTCAAAAAGATCCAAAAAGACTACCGCACCCATCAGTACAGATACTCCCAAGCGTCGCGGCAGACCACGTAAGGCAGCATAGGGAGCCTATGACTCGACAGAGAAATCCCCTACCCTTCCACCTCTTCAATCGGGCTAGGGTGGGAGAAATCGTAGACAAAACCGGGCAACCTTGGACAAACCGCCGCACAAGTTTATTGAGAGGCGTGTCCGGATTTGTCCGGGACGGCGGTTTGTCCTGCCCTCTCCCAAAATCTTAAACACCAAACCAGAGACAAAGGTTGCCCGGTTTTGTCCGGATTAAATGTAGCGGGATGCTTACGCATCAAGAATTTTGAACAAGCGCAAAAAGCGAACGAACAGTTATGGTACAAGTAGTTGTTTCAAATTCAACAGAAACATTTCTCCAAGATGCTGTAGTTGAACGATACAATTTCTCTAACCTAAACAAAACCAGAATCAGATTCAAAATTCAGTTAAAGAAAACCACTAAAAGTAATGCTCCTAAGTGGACTGATGTTTTGAAGTCTTCTGGTGAAGATGAATCAGACTTGATAAAAGTTAAATCTTCCGAAGTAGGGTTAAAGGGAATCAAAGTATTCAAAGCTCTTGATGAAGCAGCATCTAAGTTGAGGCAAGAAATCGCCTCAGTACAAGAATGGATGCATCCAGATAACGGGGATTGGATTTGTCCGATTGATTTAGCACCCCTAGTGTGGAGTCAGTTGCTATCAATTCGAGATACGATTGCTCCAACCCTCCGTGAACAGTTGAAGGACGACTACGAGCAGGGATTAGCAGATTATACCGAACGGATTGAAAATTTCCTGTCTCTGAATACTTGGGAACTACCCCAAGATAAGCAAGAACAGGTGAAAGCCAATCTCCTAAAAGCTTTCCCTACTCTCACCGATTTGGAAGACTATTTGCAAGTCGTTATCGGTCGTCCCGCGATCATCCCAGCACTGTCCGAACAACTCTCGCAGCAACAAGCTGAGTGCCTTCAACAAATTACCGAGTTTATCCAGCAATATGACCAAAACCTGGAGCAACGATTAAGGGAAGCAGCGATCGCTGGTGGTGAACAACTAGCAGCTCAGTTACTTGAAGAATTAAGCGAGTGGGAACCGGGACGCAAACCAGTCCAGTTCAAGAAAAAGATGGAGAAGCACCTACAGAAAGTACGAGTGTTGTTGGCGAATGCTTCTGTTGAGGCAGGCAGTAGTTTGCAGCAGATGATGGAGCATCTTGATTCCATCGTTAATGACCCAGCAATTGCATCCAAGAATTTGGGGACACAGCAGCGATCGCAACTTCAGCAAAAGATAGATGCAATAGCCTCTAAGCTGCTGGACTCTCAACGCAACTTGCAACAGTTAGCAAGCGGTGACGTGGGTTTATCAAAAGCTACCGTGATGTCGTTCAAGTTCAGTTAAACCCAGACATCGCACTACGACAATATTTGCCAATAAAAAGGAGATAACAAATGTCACATTTCTCAACAATCAAAACTAAGCTAACCAACCGAGAAGGTTTGATACAGGCTTTGCAAGATTTGAAACTTCAGCCACAAGTTCACCAAACACCACAGCCACTCAAGGGTTACTACGGCAACTCTCAAGGACAAAGTGCAGAGATTATCGTTCCTGGTTGCATAATCAAAGCCCGCGCAGATATTGGTTTCAAGTGGAATCAAGACAGCAGTGTATATGACGTAATCCATGACTCCTACGAGACAGTTCCTCGACTGGGGCTAAACTTCTTCACTCATCAGTTAATGCAAGCTTACGGTAAACGCATGGTAAGAGCTAAAGCTGCCCAACTTACCGAACAGTTTGGCGAATGCACTATCACTGAGACAAGTGAGGGTCAGGTGCAGACCCTACGCCTAACTTTTGCCGGACATCAGCAAACCCAACAATATGTGAGGAGGTAAATCATGGAACGAGCAATACTAATACATTTCGATAAAGCGACAGGTGAAGTGAAAGTGGAAGCCCTTGGTTTTGAAGGGCTATCTTGCCTGGAAGCAACTCAGCCGTTTGAAGAAGCCTTGGGGATTGTAGAGGGCGATCGCACCTACAAGGACGAAGCCCAAACTCAACAGCTTCGTAGCACTTCAACTCACCAAACGCGCCTGCGAGCGCGAAGTCTCAATCTGCCACAACCCAAAGGAGTTCTGTTGGCAGGGCCGCCCGGAGTAGGTAAGACACTGCTGGCTAAGAATATTGCTAATATCCTTAACTTACCGCTACTGCAACTAGATATTGCATCCATGCTTGGCTCTCTAGTGGGTGAGTCTGAGGGCAATGTCCGCCGCGCACTTAAGACCGCCTCAGCCATTGCACCGTGCGTGTTGTGGGTTGACGAAATCGAGAAAGCCCTTTCAGGCAGCGGCGATACAAGTGGTGTTTCCCAGCGTATTCTGGGCAATATCCTCACCTTTATGTCTGAGTGTACGGCTGGAGTGTTCGTTGTCGCCACTTGCAACGATCCCGAGGCACTGCCAACTGAGTTGAAACGGAAGGGAAGGTTTGACGAAAATTTCTTCGTTGATCTACCAACTGCACCAGAGAGAGTTCAGATCCTCAAGATTCATCTGGAAAGATTCGGTATCCAGGTACAACAAGAGTATCTAGAGGCAATTGCCGAGAACACTTCTAAGTTTTCCGGGGCTGAACTTGAAACCCTTGCAGCAGAAGCGGCACTACTGGCATTTGATGAAGATAGACCGCAGCAGGTTAGTTTAGGAGATTTGGAGGCTTGTTGTCAGAGCATTACTCCTTTAGCTGTCCAGGACGCGGCTTCTGTTGAGCGAATGCGCTCTTGGGCTAAGTTAGCGCGACCGGCTTCGAGTACAGTGCAGACAACAACCAAGTCCTTACGAACTCCACGACTGAGAAACATAAACTAATCAAGTCGGCGAATGCCTGACCTGATTAGTCGTGAGTCAATAGCTCATACTTTGCCTTGGAACATCTGATTTTCAGACGTGACGAGGCTAATCAATTTAATTATCAAAAATCATGGAAACATATCTTATATTTGTTGACGCTGTTCACAACAGCAATAAATTCTGGTCGGCAAAAGTTGAAGATAATCAACTAACTATTGAATGGGGACGGGTTGGATACAAATCCCAAACGAAAGTTCACTCTCTTAGTAATCATCAACAAGCCATCAATAAATTCAACAATCTTGTAGCCGAAAAGAAATCTAAAGGTTATCGAGAAAGTCAGCCTCAAATCGATAGCAGTGATGTTTCAGAAATTAGACAAGCTATTCAACTGTTAGACACTCTCCGTCCTTATGTTGCTAATCGTAATTTCAATGATAGTTATATTAATGCTCTCAATCAATATTTGAAAATTGTCCCCACACCCTTGGGGATGCAAATAGATCCGTCCAGAGTTTACCAGAGTGTAGCAGATGTTGACCATCAGCGAGAACTGCTTAATTCATTATTGCCATCTCATAATGTAGCTGTTGTGCAAACAACATCAGAAGTGAAAACAGAAAATATAACAGTTAGCTTGAGATCTATCAACAAAAATCTTTGGCGGCATTTTTGATGATTATCACCAAGCTGATTACTGGCTTGGTGTTTTTTTATCGCTTCGCGGAAATTATTGCGAGAAAATTAAAGAAGTAGAAAACTATGGCAAAGCTAATTGTTAGCTCTTGGCAGAGGGCGACAGACATCCCAAGCATAGGCAACAAGAGATAAATTCTCAACAAACAAAAACAGCACAGATATGCGACAAAGCAAGTTAGCTAGTTTCCGCCTTATATTTAAGGCGGAAATTTTATATAAATCATTGAGGCGCTTACGCGCAATTAAGAAGTGAACTGTTAGGTTGGCATTCCTGATTGACTATGTTGGCAGACAAATTTTTACAAGAAGAACTTCACCTTCTCAAAAAACATATTGATGAATTATTGAAGGCAATGGACAACAGAGAATACGCCTATTGCGAAGGCGATGAAGGTTATGAAGATTGTTGCAACTGTGCAGAAGAAGCAGCAGCCAATCTCAAGAAACAACTTGAGGGAATCATAATTGATTGTGGTTTGTATAGAGAGATTTTGAACAATTTCGTAGAAAACTGCGGATTGAAACTAACAAGCTCGCCAATCAAATAATATTTGAAGTGAGAAATATGAAATGAAAACTACCACAGTTTCTATTAGTTACTCCCGCAAATTCAACCTCGGTGATTATGAATCAATTGAACTAGGTTGTTCGCTTTGGGCGCAAGTGGATGAAGACGAAGACTCTGAAAGGGTGACAGAGTTTCTCTACCTCCAAGCTAAGCAAGCAGTAAAAGAAGCTGCGATGCCAGTTATCAAAGCATCCGAGTATCAGCAAATCAAAGTCAAACAACAAAAAAGATTTATGAATGAGCCGATTGAGGAAATAGAATCAGAGGATTTTTAGCCAAAACAAGCACTTTTAAAAAGATGTTTCAGCCGAGTCTTAAAAATATGCTCTCGGTTGAAACTACTGTGCTGTAAAAAATTTTAACAAGAAGGCAACTCTTAACAGGGAGAACCTGGCTTGGTGTTCCCTTCTAAATAAAATCAGGGGGTCTGAGTCCCCCACGTCAATTTTAATCAATTGAGCGATCGCACATATCCAGGCGATCGCGAGCGATCTTTCGTAGCACAGTGGGAATAAGTAGATTGTTAGCTCAGGCCATGAAAAAGCGCTGCGCTATGCTCACACACCAAGCAGATGTTTCTTTCTTTGTGCAGAGTAGTTGAACTGCTTACGCAGTGATTGGAGCAGCAAGCATCAGTTTTTTATTGCTAACGAAATTACCAGGAGAACAGTTTATGAGTCGATACCAAATCGAATCAACTAACTATGTAGAAATCACAGTCGGTTGGGACAAACCTTTGGGAACCTACTTCGCTCAAATCTGGGAAAGCGAAGATTCAGATGAGCCAATTGTTTGGGTTGGGGATGAACTTAAAGATGTTACCTCAGTTCACCAATTGACAGAGGCTATTGCTCCCTATTGCAATATTCCTCAAGACATCATCGACTTGCTCACAACAGACCAAATCAATGAACCTTTCACAGCGCGGTAGTTAACTGCTTACGCAGAACCATAGGAGGTTTAGCACTCTTTTATAGAAAAAAATACAAGGGCAGTACTCACCGAGGCGATTCTTAGAAAAAGAGGGTTCGCATTTGGCTTGGGAAACAGAGTCAGGCTTCGTTGTATAGTCGATACGCTGATTTGGAAGGTCGCAGGAGTTATTAAGCCTGACTCTGTTTCTGACCTTCGCCTCGTTGAGTTTGATGCCCCTTATTTATTCGTGGGCAAGCGCGAGATATCTCGAAGAAACCTCCCTCTTTAACACTCGCCAATATGCGTGACCGACCAAAGCAAGCAACTGCCGCTACATTTTTCAAACGACAAAGTGGGACAACCCGTGGTCATTAAGCGCGGGTTATTGCGAACATTCTCAGGTTACTCTCGAAAAACCGCGCTTTTTGACACTCCAAAACGAGAAATCTAGTTCGCCAAACTAAATAAACCAGCTATAGTTGTCCCACTTTGTCATGATTTTCCCAACCCTTGACTCGCACAGGAGTATTTTAATCATGACATTCTCTACAGAAGGTGGTCAAATTCCACCAACTTTGTTAACGTCTGATGAAGAGGCAAGAATATTAAGCTTCATCCCAACAGCAAATAATCCAGATCCTCTTTACGATGTTGGATACCATGAATCTAAAATCCAACACACCTTAGCCTTTGCTCCCGGGTTTACTAGAGCAGAAGCTTGGTCGATTGCTATGTATCTTGGCCCATCAAAGTTCTATCAGGGAATGAATTTGGCTCTTGCTGGGAGCGAAGACCTCTGTGTTGAAGAACGCGAACAGTTTCTTCTCATCAGCCTTGGAGCGAGGTCTGCTCTTAACAAACTTCCAAGTGTAACAACAGAACAATTATCTACTCTTCCTCATCCTCCTGGGAGCAGCTATACGGATGAACCTCTTGTGCGCTATGTAACTGTTCAAGAGCAAGTCATCGAAAGATATGAGCCAGAGATGGTTATAACAGAGCCTCGTTTCACCAGTACAACCTATTGGCAGATACCCATAGGTCAAATGCAACAATATGCTCAATCCGCCAATTTAGTGTTTCGTATCAACTATCTTCCCAACGGCTCTCAAGGTAAATATGTTGATCCAATCAAACGGGTAGCAAGGGAAGGTGAAGTTTTGTTTCCTCCAGATATGACATTCATTGTCCGACGCAAACTGGTTATAGATTATCCGATTAGCTCAGATGCTAGATTACGAAGAATGAATGTAATCGAAATGGACGAGTATAATGAGAATCCCAACCAAAGAGCAGTTTAGAGGCTGTTTGCTCGGACAATGTGTTGGCGATGCTTTGGGAATGCCAGTAGAACGGCATTCCTCAGATGTTTGCTTTAAGTATGTTCAACAGTTAAAAGCCGGAAGAATTGGAGAACGAAGTCACTCGAACTTTGTTTTTGGTCAATATACGGATGATTCACAACTAGCACGAGAACTGATTCAAAGCTATGTGGCTTGTCGGAAATTCTGTCCCAGTGATTATGCTGTTCGTATTGCTGCTATCTATGCTGAAAAGCGAATTGTTGGTTCCAGTAGTGCTACAGCAAAAGTAGCACTTCGGTTAGCACAAGGAATTTCATGGTTAGAGGCTGGAACTCCACCTCCCTATGCTCGCAATGGTAGCGCGATGAGGGCTGCCCCGATAGGGCTTTTCTTCTACAATCACCCCTCACAACTTATCCAAGCCGCGTACGATCAAGGGCGAATTACTCATCAAGATAAAAGCAGTTTGGCTGGTGCAGTAGCGATCGCGGGTGCGGTTGCCTTAGCAATTCAAAGTAACTATATCGAACATTCATCTTTCTTGAATCAACTCAGTACATGGGTTCGACAAATTGAGGCGTCTGTAGCAGATAGCTTGCAAGACTTGATTAACTGGGTATGCTTACCACCACAAGTAGCTGTAAAAAAAATTGCGCTGTGTGGCAATCCTCCTGACTCTCTCAGTGATTGGGAAGGAATATCGCCACACGTACATCCTAGTGTACTGTGGAGCCTTTATGCTTTTCTTAGGACACCTGGAGATTACTGGGAAACCATTTGTACGGCAATCTCGGTAGGTGGGGATGTGGATACGACTGCTGCAATGGCTGGAGCAATTAGTGGAGCCTACTTAGGCGAAAAAGCAGTTAAGCCTCAAGTAGCAGTTCAATTAACAGACCAAGGGACTTGGGGGTATTCTGAACTGATTTCCCTAGCCGATCGGTGCTATCAATTAAGTATGGAATTAGGGTTATTGACATGAGCAACCCAAATATCAATGAGAACAACTCGGATAAAAAGCCTACTGAACCAACTAGATCTGCTCACACGAACAACTTAAGTAACGTTGACTCAAACGAAGAAATTGGCAATCGCTGGGATTTTGCAATTGGGCTGGATAGTAATGGCAATTTGTTCCCAATTCATCAACAAGAACCACTTAACACTACTTCCAATCCAAATAACGCTCAAACTTAGAGTATGTTTTAAAACATCCTCTTAGATCAGCAACCTTCGACTTTTAGACATTGTTAGCCCACTTCCCTTGTCGGAGTGGGTTAATTTTTCAGGCGATCGCCTTATGCACGTTCCTGTTCTAAGTCTTTTCTATCTGTTGAAACTGTCTTTTGCACAGTTTCTATCTGGGGTAAATTGCGCCGCTCAAATTCTCCAGTTTCTGGAAGGTACGCTACTACAGCTTTTCCTTGGTCAGTAGCAAAGTCAATGATTGGGGCTGTTTCTATACTACCGATACCAATAACTATATCGTTTGGCTGCTTCAAAAGTTGCATTGCATTTTTTACAGACGTTGCAGCAGATAGTTCAATGTTGATACAGGAGTGCGCGAGCGCTAGTTCCTCAATTGTTGCCACAGATGATGAAGGGCTTTGTGACTTGTATGGCGAAGCATCCACGAAATGAACTGTATCATACCCAAGCTCAACTGCACGGTTAACGGCACGTTTAAGCATATTACACATCACCTGTTCGGTTCTACTACTATGCGATCGCTCAACGGGAGCGTCAAAAAATACGACAGTGGCAACGCATTTGGCTAAAGAAAAAGGGGAGGCTTCTATTGGGAGATCCAATTGGCCCACCGATAAATCAGCTTTGCTCAAGCCTCCCCTTTTTCTAAGATTCGCCCCCGTAACAGTTGGCTTAACCTCTTCTTTTTCTTTAGAGGATGCTACGACTACTTGCTCTTGAACTAAATTTTGACCAACTTGTTGTTCTTCTATTTGAACATCTGGGTATTTAACAGTAGCAGGGTCAATAACTATATCAGCATAACTAGCAGGAGAATTATTAACAACACCCATAAAAGTAAACCCCTGAATTTGTCCGCCAACAGATGCTAGTCTTTGTTGCAAAAAAGTTACTGATTGTTTATTTAAAACTCCCAATACTTCGTCTCCTACCAGAGCAAATACTGTTGGCGGTTTACGTAAGTCAGTCTGTCGTATGTTAAGAGTTATATTGGCTTTTTCAGATTGCCATTGACGACCAGCAAAAGCATATTTATCAACACTATCAATCTGTAACTTATGATCAGGATTTTTCAAGCTAGTGACAATAATACTAGTGCTGCCAGAGGAAGTAATATTGGCGATCGCTTCATATCCAGCTAATAAATGAGGAGAACGAGCATCAAGCGTACCCAGTTTTTTACCTTCTACTGTTACCCAACGAGCAGTTTTACAGGGTTCACGAGGATGAGGGGCATTCTCAAACTTAATCGCAACTTTTTCACCTTTAAAGTTTCTATCAGCACACTCATTAAATTGAGTACCGATTACTTTCATCTGGGTAAACTGCAACTGCTTGAGTTGATTTATTACCTCCGAGGGGAAAAAAGCGAACGCTACACCAGCCCGACGCATCCCAGAATATTTTTCTTCCGTATGGCTCACATCATGAATAGCTGCTGCTAGCTGCAACTTTTCTGCTTCTGGAGTATTATTTCTTACGGATTCCAGATATTCTTTGGTTTGCTGCTTTAAAGCATCTATCATGCCATCACTAATACCAAAATGAAATTCAACCTTACCCTGTTTGATAGACATTCCGGGCTTGATATCGTGTTCGGACATAGACTTCATGCTAATTGTGCCAATAGGAATATCTATCTCTTTACCATCTGGAGCTTGAAATTTGGCTTGAGCAAATAGAGGATGGGGAATTTTTTTAGTTGGTTCTCTCGATAAAATTTTAATACTGAGTTCTGAATGATTCCAGAATGTTGGATCTTTTGCTATATCGTAATTAATTAAATTAGTAATCTCTAATTTTTTTCCACTCAGTAGAGAAGTAATGACCATGTAAGGGCCAGGTTCTAACTTTTTTCTTGACTCCAGTTCAATACGTTGCTTGACTATGGAGTTATATTTTTTTTTAATTTCTTGAGCGTATTCTTTTTGTGAGGAAGTAAACTCCAATTCTGGATAAAAGTTTCTAAATTGTTCAATAGGTCTAGCTATTAGTTTGCACTGCTCAAAGATTTGATTTGTTTGCTTAATCATTAAATCAATAGGGCTATAGCCATTGGTCTTCATACCCCTATCTGTAAAGGCTTCTGAATTTTTCTTGTCGTTCAACCACTCTACTTCTTTTTTGTAAGCTGTTATAGCCTGACAGTATTGGATAATTGAATCATCAGGTCGCAATGCACTTTTGGGGCCATCAGTAGCTACTTGTAGTTCATTCCCAAGTTCAGCTACACAATCTTTCAATAATTTTTTAAACGACTGCAATTGTTGTTCTATTTGATTCTCATCCCTAGCCCGCACTTGGGTAATCTTATATATTTGGTCTAATATCTTATCCGGTATTTGCAATTTACCTGTTTCATGTCTGACTAGCACCTTACCTAAATGCATTAATACTTTTTTGAGATAATCAGCTTTTTCTGCTTGAGGCATAGCATCAATTTCACATTGCAGTGCGACATTTTTTTGAATATCATTGGCAATGATTCCAATTTTATTCTCCATTGCCGATACAGCAATTTGTTCAAACGTCCCCTGATAAGGAACTTTAGTTTTTTTGACAATATCAGGATAACGATTTGATGGTAGATTTTTCTCTTTGACTTCTGCTGTCAGCTTTGGAAAATCTTTACTTGAAGCAAAAGCTAGGAGATCGCCATCAAAATCACACTGCATATTATCCATTGCAGTTTTAGGATGTATGGCAATATTATGCTTTGGCTTAACGGTGGCTGTTATGCTTCCTTCAAGGACTTAGCTGCTGAACATATTTTACATCATGTTAAGAAAATCGATTCTGTCGCTTTTGATGTACCCACTTTTATCAACAATGTGCCGAGACTAATTCGTAGCTTGATATTAGTGTTGGAGTGGTCATACTTTCCAGCAATTTCTTTTATTATTCAGTGGAGAGCGGTCGCTGCTCCTTTTTGGAATCCCCAACGTCATGATGAGCGGCTACGCACTATCATCCTGCTTATAGTGCGTTCTTCATTATTTATCCTGCTGGGGTTAGTGTCACTCAAAGCACTGATACTGTACTTTCTTGCCTACATTGGCATGATTACGGTACTGCGGATAGTGGATTGCTTTCAACATACTTACGAGACATTTCTTGCTGGTTCTTATGCACCCAAACGCAATAGTACTTACGAGCAAGAGAATACTTTTACTACTTTGATTTCTCGGCGATACTGGTGGTTGAATTTGCTGGTGTTAAACTTTGGCTATCACAATGCCCATCATGCTTTGATGAGGTGTCCTTGGTACAACCTTCACAAATTAGACAGCGACTTATTCGCTAACAGAGAAAATTACTCCCTGACGCTGCCACAGCTACTCAAGAATTACCATCGCTTTCGTGTTTCTCGCCTAGTCAAAGGACAAGGGAAAGCTGTTGATGGGCACGGTAATTTAAATCTTGATGCTTTTTACGGTGCTGTAGGCGTGTCTTTTCTAGTGAAGTCTTAACATCTGCAATTTCAGGCTCATCATTTTAAGGATAAAAATGATTTGGAAACGACTACAAAAGTCTGCTGTAATCTCAATTAATCGCGCTTTTGTTGCAACAACCCTAATCGCAACTATCGTTGGCTCAACAGTTCTACTCGGTTCTATGGGCGCACTGATTGTGATTGATCTAGCCGAGAAAATCAAACCAAATCAAAAACAAATTGAATTTGCTGCCGCCATTTCTGCAACGATTTCTGGTTTTGGCATAGTTGGTTACAGTACTTTTTTGCTGGCCAAAAGACAGCGAGAAATACAATTCGAGAGGAAACTACAAGAAACTCAGAACCGAAACCTTCCTGAATCTTGTACTCAATGCAAGTTTTACTGTTCCAATCCCTATTTGCGCTGCGCTGTTCATCCCGAATTGACCGAAAACTGCCCAGATTGGGAGCAAAACCGAAGGTAGCTTACGACTTGGAAGCACTCCACCCAATCCGTTACAACACAATCAGGGTGTTGATTTTTATGTCGTTGGCGATCGCGCAAGCGCACCCGTTGTCCAATGAGTGTTCACGTTTGATCACACACCAATCGCGTTCGTCGTTGTTAATATTAATCGCTGCGCCGAACTGAGCGCAGACCGCAAACTCTTGTGAGAAAATATTAATTGCTGCATGAAGCAGGAAATTTGTTATGAATAATCATGCCTTTAAATTTGACCCGATGATGACTGTTTGGGAATTTGGGTATTGGGATAAAGGATGGAACCAGCCTGATAGCAGATATCATCAACATTGGGAAGGGGCAGGTAATTTTAAGCCTTGGAGTATTGAACAAGCTTTAAACCGAGCGATAGAGCTTGGCTTTTTGGATGCATCTGAACGAGAAAAAGTTCGCACAATTTGTTTAACCGATGGCGAATATTTCTTTGGTTCGGAAGAAACTTCGCCAGGGGCTGATTGGGCAGAATGAAGATTTTCGCTGTCTGTCTCCATACCCACACTCACCACTATGGATAATGCTGTCCATACCATATAAGACACAAGCTATTTGTCCTATTCTTAATAAAGCAGAAGTTGAATATTTCTCTGAACAAAATCAAATTATTCGCTCCCATTTGACGCTGCCTGAAATTCTGAATCTAGCTTTAGAATCAGGAGAAAATAATCCTAAATATCATCAGTTCTGGTTGCAGTGCTTGTATGCAAGTAGCTAAGAAGATTCTTATATTTACTATTGCTGCTCATCAAACCAATGGATACAAATCTGCCGACAATTAACCGCCAAAGAAGAAACTGAATGGTTCTAAATCTTCTGTTGAGTTAAGAGTTAACAGTTAAGAGTTTTTAGTCCAAAAGGGCTTGGTTACAAAAAAAAGGCATCGGCAGCTTTTCAAAGTAAGCATGACAAGTTAACTGCTTCACTCGCTTCAGGGAGAGCAGTTGTTGATTCTGTTGCAGCCCCAACCTATAAGAGCAACATTTAAAGCTCTAAGTATTCCACCCAATTTGGTACATTTGATACAAACTGACCAAATTCGTCAGGGTGGATCTCCTTAAACTCAAATATCACCCCCCAGCGTTCGTCAAGAGTTAGTCCACTGAGTAGTTCTAGTACCGTTTCAACACCGTATTGCAGTCCCTCAACTACCAAGCTTGCAAAGCCTTTAACCTTCTCAAACCAAGGGTTATGAGGTGTTTCGTATGATTGGGAGTTGGTAGTCACATCCCCCCTAAAATGTTCTCCACCTATATTAGGGGGGGATGTGACTACGGGGAGTTCTTGGGCAGGGGAGGCAGGGGAAGCAGGGAAGGCAGGGGAAGCTGGGGAAGCTGGGGAAGCTGGGGAGGCAGGGGAGGAAAGAGCGTTGTTGAAAAACACTCTTTCTCCAGAAGCTGCACCTCTCCCCCTGCACCCCCTGCACCCTCTGCTCTCTTCAGTGCCGTACATGGCTTGCATTCTCGCCGCATAAGCTGCATCCGCCTCCCTTTGTTGTTGGCGCTTTTTCTCTTTTTCTTCTCTCTGTTTTTGGCGGTGAGCTAGTACTTGTTGGGCAAAAGCCAAATCATCTGGATCTAGGAAAAAACGCTTAACTTGTTGACCGCGACCCCCGACTCTATCCCAATCAGTAGATAGTCCCAGTTGCTCTAAGAACTTTCCGTAAATCCACATCGCTGGTTGCTCGGACGGGATAGTAAGATTAAGGATCGCTTTGACGTGTGGTGCAAATTGCTCAGATTGCTGTTTGAGGGCAACTATCCTTTTGTCGTCAGCAGTTACTTTTTCACCCTGCATCATGGGAACGAGTATTTCTCTTAGCCCGAGACGGTGACGCATCAGCCAACTGGTAGAGTGATTGCCCCAATCGCTACAAATTTTTAATTGCTCGCGCTCTCTAAGATCGCGTTGTGCAACCATTGGTGGTGGAGTTGGGAATAATCGCCCCTGCGAGTCTGCGATCGCTTCTCCTGGCGAGGCTATAATGCCCTCAAGGGCAATCAGCTTACGGATTAACCGCCCCCCATCATCTCTCTCTACTAGTTCGGGTGTGACTTCCATCCCGTAAGCATCTCTAATTCTGAACTTTTCGCACTCGTAATTTTCTTCTGGTTTGAGGTAGTCTTGGCGTTGCCTTATTTCGTAAATCAAGCGGTCAATATCTTTGGCATTGGCAACGGCTTTACAATGGGAGGCAGTGATTGCTTCGCCTGCGGCTTGCATCCATCCATTGGCTACTTGAGAAAATCCATCACCCATAGGAATAATTGTATTGCCCATATGTTCAAGTAGCGATCGCAAGTCAGTCCTAAGATTATTAATTGACCAATTTCTTTGGGCTTCAATCTGACAGCTGGCTTCAAGCGCCCAATCTTTTTCAGCCCCCCGCTTACCAGTCTCTTTGTCGATGCGGATTAAGAAAGCGGTCATTTCATTTTTCTGGAGGATTTTCTCATATATGCGTCTGGGGTTGGTTTCGGCATAACCAAAGGGAGGACGAGGTGCTACCCAAACGTGCATGGGGATATCATCACGCATATTGGCTTGGGAGATAGAGTCAGGCTTCGTTGTATTGTCGAGTTGATGATTGGGCATCGCATCTTGGCTAGGGGAAGAGGCAGGCTTAGATATACCTTGCGAAGAGCCAATTGTGCTATGCGATAAGCCCTTAAAGCCTGCCTCTTCCTTCCTTTCGCCTCGCAAGTCGCAGGAGTCCCCCCGCCTGACTCTATCTCTTCGATTCGCCCCGCAACGAACACGCCACAACTGTTGGGCACATTCGGTCGCGCCTTGGGATACAGCATGAAACACACCAAAAATTACGTCAAAATGAGGGGCACTAATGTCAACTCCCGTGCCCAAGCTAGGAGTGGTTAAGAGTACATCGATATTTTGAATGGCAGTGTTGATTTCTTTGATAAAGACTACATTTTCTTCACTACCAGAATTTTCTGAATGTATAGCCCAAACTCGAAGTTTGCGATCTTCTGGTTGTTTCAAACTTTCATCGAAGAAGGNAACTCTTAACGNGGAACGGGCAACAGGGAATGCTCCTTCGGAGCAAGGAACCCGGAACCCTGCCTCGAAGAGGCACTCACTGTTCTCTGTTAAGAGTTCCCTGTTCCCTATTCCCTCTTTAACCGAATCTACTAGTACTTGAGCATCTAGTAAAGTTAGCTCAAGTTTTTTGATAAACCGCTTACTGTCAGATGCGACATAGCATCGTTGTCCTGCCATCACCGAGGCGTGAATCTGTGCAACCAGGGCGCTGCTGTTTTTCCCTTCGTACCAGTAAACGTCACGCCCCCCGGATTTCCACTCGTTTAAAGCAACGTAGGGTTTCTCGCCGTCTGGGCGCATTGCCCGGAAAAAATCAATTGTTAAATCATCGAGGTGAGCATCTGCCAGCACTACCAGTTTCGCCTGATACACTAGAGATTCCAGCACCTCTAAAATTAAAGCGCGATGTTCCTTACACGTTTTTGATTTGAGCAGATGAGCTACATATTGGCAAGCTTCATCAATGAAGATGCAATCGTAAGCTTGCAAATCGCTAGCCATTTTGTAGAGGGAATCAACAGTAATGCTGAGGGCATCAGCTTCACTTAATTTCCCACATGCAATTGACGAATACATCTGCGTTTGTAGCCGCTCACTTAGGTTCTTGAGCAAGTTAACGCGATGACCGTTGTTCAAAAATCGTAGTTGCGGGTGCTGTTTTCGCCAGCTTGCTAAAAATTCGGTTTTACCAGTGCCCATATCAGAAAGCAAGCATACCAAGCCGGATGCTGGGAGTTTGTTTATGGCCTTGGTGAGAAAGCTCGAGTTGACCTTAACATCAGGCTTATACTTGCGTAATCCTCTGCTTTGATTGAGGAAAAATGATTGTTGATATTCTTTTAAGCTGAAAGCATCATCAATTAAAGTACTCACAGCTGAGGGAGCTTTCTTGCCAAGTGCCACAGCCCAATCGTCAATCCCCTTTTCTGGCCCTGGCAATTGTGCGACTTCGCAGCTACAACCAACTGCCTCAATTGCCTTGCCAGTGCGGATAGTCGCTTGAAATACCTGCCACCGGGTTTTGGGTTTGGTTTCGTAATCGAATAAAACAATAAACTGGCGTCCTGGTTGTGCCAGTGGTATTAAGTCAGGATGCAGGCGTTCATCAAAATCCTTCTGACCAACTCGTCCATTCCAAATACCCGGAAGTGCGATCGCTACATATCCAAGACTTAACAAACAGGCAGCTTTTTTTTCCCCTTCGCAAAGTATGATAGGGATTTCTGGGTGTAACTGCACCCACTCCCAGAATAAGCGTGGGTGCAATCTGTCAAATAGACGTAGCGCCAGGGGAGAAAGATAGCGCTTGATGTTGTACCTTTTGGCAACTTTCTTCCATAAGTGTTCTGGGACATTAAAATAGGTGACGCGGTTTGCCGTTTTGGGTGGGGACTCGTATTTAATTGATTTGGCTTTTTCCCAGTCAGTACGCGGATTATCGGGTTTGAAGCGACCCCAGATCATTGGTTCCCAATTGTTAAGTGGGTCGAGTCCACTTACCCACCAGCCCCCAAGAGTCGCTTGTTCGTACTGCTTTAAGTAAGAGTCCCGTAGTCGCCCACCGTTGCGTCTGGCTGTCTGCGGGAGCGCGTATAGTAAATATTCATAAACTTCGTTTCCAACCAGCGATCGCACATTTAATGCTGTTAATGCTGGGTCTACGCCTGAACCGACTACCCATTCCAATAAATGCTTTTGGATTAACGGTTGTGCGTTATTGTTTTCGCTCGTGTATTCCATTTTGGTAACTCCGATGTGTGTTCATCGGGGCTACCCACTGTTTGAGGTATTAGGCTTTGGTGCAGCTTTTCATGTGGTGCGATCGCTCTCCTTGGTATGGAGGCATAGGGAGCATCGGGGCAGGGGGCTCTTTGCAAGGGGGAAAATTTATCCCCCTGCTAAGAGCTCCCTTGCCTATAAAGGTTGGGCGGTTAAAACCCTTATCCTGAGCTGGCTTCAGAAAAATTTAAATTTTATTAAAAACTGAATTTTGCTGATAGAGTGCTCATGGTGTAAAGGTTTCAGACAATTTCAGACAATTTATGCCATTTGATTACATCCCAAGAAGCTTTACCTCAATTCACAGACCTTGTTAGATTAATTTTGGTTTTATTTTCTGGTTGGTTGCTTGAGTAGCAAACCATGTGCTTGGCGATTGCCAGCCTTGCGTCTGTGTGTGGGCAGCCGACCGATTTCTTTATGGTGCGAGTCGTTAAAAGCCCCTTTTTCAAAATCGAGTCAATTTTTTTAAAAAAAAGACTTTCTTCGTTGATGTTTTTTATGCTAATATCTTCGTACAAAGGCATGAAAAACCGGGCAAAAGCTTTACTGCTGTTGCCGTATTCTTGGTTGTCTTGAAAAAGACAAGCACTACCTTTCTTGTCTGAGTCGCGAGATGCCGTAGGTCTTACAGTTTGTTGGTTTCAAACTCCCCAGTCGTCCGCCAACACTGCTGTCTAACGGCTCGCCTACTCCTTCTGACTAGTTAAATATGTTTTCGTTTCACCTCCTGTTTAACCTGCTCTGCTTTATGTTTGCAGAGATAGGATCAGGTTAGCACTTTTTGTCTCTTTTTAAAAGAGCTATTGCTGAATATTTTTTGCGGAAATTTCTTGTCACTACAGAAATTGGTTTTCAAATTGGTAAAAACCTTGCCTATAGTAGGTTGAGCGCATTTATTTTTAATACAAAAAACATCAAAAACTTCCCCCATTACTTGAAGTAATACAGTCATGCGTCGCTTTGTTGGACTACGCCAGACATTAATCGATTATGGGCAAGACGCGCCCGCTGCGATCGCTCTTTTATGGTAGTTGGAGTGGGTATAAAAAAGATTTGTTGAGAGTGAGAGTTGATGATAAAATCGAGTGCAAGATACGGTTCTATATTTTTGCACTCATCTCGGTGGACTCACAAGACCCAACGCCTGATTTCACGACCTCTGACACCGATAATCGTCTCATTGAAATGTGGTTGCACGGTTTGTCCCGTGATACGCAACGGGGCTACAGGCGTTGCGTAAGTGAGTTCCTCTCTTGGGTAAAAAAAACACTCCATGCTGTCACCTTAGCCGACCTTCAAAACTGGCAGAATACCTTATTTGACTACGCCCCAGATACGCAAAGGCTAAAGATGGCTGCCATCAGGTCACTGTTGAGTTTCGGACACAAAATTGGTATGTTGCCGACTAATGCGAGTATAGGTTTGAGGCAGCCAAAAATTAAGGATACCCTTAACGAACGTATCCTCTCTGAAGAAGAGGTGGCTGCAATGATGGAAGCAGAGAAAAATCCCAGAAATGAAGCTATCTTGCTGCTACTCTACACCGGTGGCTTGCGAGTGGCTGAATTGTGTGCCCTGCGCTGGAAAGATTTATCTGCAAGAAAGTCTGGTGGACAATTGACTATATTCGGCAAAGGCGGAAAAACTAGAATAGTGCTTCTGCCCGATCCTGTTTGGAAAAAGCTGTGTAAGTTGAACAAGAATGCCGCTCCCTCTGACCCAGTGTTTGTGTCCAGGGAAAAAGATAAAAAAGGTAAAACCCTTGACCAATCCCAGGTCAATCGGATTGTGGCTGCTGCGGCACGAAAAGCGCGTATTGGCAAAAAGGTATCTCCCCATTGGCTCAGACACGCTCACGCAACCCATTCCCTCAACCGTGGTGCGCCACTACATTTGGTACAAAATACTCTTGGTCATGCCTCAATCGCAACCACCAGCAGATACCTTCATGCTCGCCCTGATGATTCCAGCGCCTTGTACTTGAACGTGGAAACTAAAACCACTTTTGATGCCACAACTGGTGCAATTGAGCCGAGTCCATCCAAACAACAAAAACAGCCTCGTCGTACCAAAGTGCAGGCAAACACATCGACTCTAAAATGCCCCAGCTGCAAATCCTCTGAACTTCAAAAAAATGGTTTTCAAGTATTAGCTGATGGCAACAAGCATCAGCGCTTTCGATGTAAAAGCTGTGGTTATGTATTTGCTCCCCTTTTATCAGTTAAAAATAAAAATTAGCAAACAACTACTTAGGGCGCTTACAATTATTGAATTATTTAATTTAGAACTTGAAATTCGTCTATCAAAGCTATATGTCCAGCCAGAATTCTGACATGGTTCGCGTTTATTTGCGAGAAATTGTCCGGTTTCCCTTGTTAACAGCAGACCAAGAAATTGCTTATGCAAGGCTTGTACAGCAAGTGATAGCTATTGAGGAGCAAAAACACAAGCTCGCTCAACAATTGTGTCGCCAACCAACGCTCTCAGAATTAGCGAATTTTGTCAACAAAAGCGAAACTTCCCTCACTCAAATACTTCAGCAAGGGAAAATCGCCAAGCATCATATGGTGACAGCAAATCTGCGACTGGTGGTTTCGATCGCCAAAAAGTATCAGGGTCGCAATCTGGAGTTCTTGGATTTGATTCAAGAAGGAGCGATCGGCTTACAACGTGGTATAGAAAAGTTTGACCCAAGCCGAGGTTATAAATTCTCAACTTATGCAAAAGGCGTGGATCAGCCAAGCAATTACAAGAGCGATCGCCGAGAAATCCCGCAGTGTACGCTTGCCAGTTTATATCACCGAACAACTCAACAGAATAAAGAAGGTACAGCTGCAATTATCTCAAACACTCGGTCGGCGTGCTACGGTAACAGAAATTGCTAATGAATTAGGCGACAAGCCAAGCCAAATTCGAGAATACCTTAGTCTTGCTCGTGGGACAGTTTCTTTAAGTATGAAAGTAGGAGACAATCAAGATGCAGAATTAGGTGAACTTTTGCCGGATGAGGGCATCTCATCTGACGAGCAGATAACTCAACAACTGCTGCGCCAAGACTTAAGTAATTTGTTAGCATCACTTAAACCCATGCAGCGTGAAGTGTTAATTTTGCGGTTTGGACTGTTAGACGATCGAGAACTGACTTTGGCCCAGATTGGTCAGAAGTTAAATATCAGTCGAGTGCGAGTTAGTCAGATCCAGAAGCAGGCAATGACTGTTCTGCGTCGTCAAAAAACAGATATTGAGCAGTATTTATCTTCCTGAAAAGGACATGCGAGGCTCTACTGTTCACCTCTCCCATTGCCATTGCCAGTTTGACGCTCCAAATGCTCCGGTGATGCGGCGAATTTCTGCTTGCCATGAAGGCGCGATCGCGTTCTGATTGTACTGCTTTTCGTGCTACAAGTTGTATTATTTAGGTAGTAGAAGTAGTGAGCGCGTAAAAGATTCATTTATTCATAGAATCGCCACTTCATTTTTTGTCAAATACCATGTTTGACCCCGATATTTACTCTCTATCGGTTCACACAGAAGATACTGCTGTCCCACAGAAATGATTTTTAACCTCATCCCTTTACATGGGTGATGTGGGTGAGAAATTCGGATTCTCTGCCCAGGGATAAAAGTAGTGGTAGGGCGGTTTAGTTGCTCTAGCCACAGCTTCAACTTTTGTCGCTGGGGCTGGCTTACTCGTCGGCTAGCTTCTCGAAGTACTTGTGTTGGAAATGCTCAAAGCATGAGTACTAGCATTTCGGCATCTTCACAGACCTCCAGACAATCAACCACGTAAAGAATGTTTTCAATGGTGAACCATTAGTCTAAATCGTCCGCCATTGTTTAACTCACAAAGCGACCATTAATGTAACCGCTTTTTTAGGGACAGTCCTTGTTTAAACTAGTGTGGGGTTTGGGAGCATCCAGCAACACAACCAGTTTGTGAGCGTGCGCTCGGTTCCACCCACGCAAAAACTCTAGGACAGCAGTTCTCAAGTTTCAAGTTTGAAACAAGCAACGACTTGCCCGTGATCGGATTTCCATATGTCAACTTGATCGTCACTTAAGGTTTCATCAATGAGATGGTCGTTGAGCACCGAAACGTAAGTTACTTGACCAATACGACGAGGGTTCTGTGCTACAAATTCTTCACTGACAAGAATGTGATCGAGACTCTCATAATGACCGTTGTGAATATGGGTATAGTAAAAGTCGCCGTAGCTCTGACGCGCCTGAATATCCTTAACACTATAGAGGAGTACATCCCAGATTTCCTTCTTTTTCTCAAGCTTGAGCTTTTCCCAAGCTGGTTCACCACAGACAATTTGAGTCGTTACCGCCAGAGCACTATCATTCAAATCTCCCATAACAATAACGGGGTTATTTTGGTGTCGCAGCGTATCCATGAGGATTGTTCGCACAGCAGTTGCTTCGGCGGCTCTACGAATTAAAGCCCGTGCTTGTGCTTGAGCTTTTTCTACTGGATCGTCGCGGTCGACTCCTTCTGGGTAAATGGGTCGCTTAGACTTAAGATGAACGACAAAGACCGTACATTGTAACGTATCGCTTAAGGCTAGCTGTGCTGATAGCACAGGTCGAGAAAAAGTAGTGAGGGGAATGGCTGCTCCTTCTATATCCAAGTTTGCTTGAAGCGGAAATTCGCTAAAAACTTGGTGCTTGAGGATAGGGAATTTAGACAGGAGCGCAACAACTGGCTTATCACCAGTAGGATTAGCCGCGACCAGTTGAGCATCTGCATACATTTTGGTTTGAGCGAGTACTTCTTCGAGCGCTTGTTGATGAAAAAGTTCCTGAAAGCCAATGATGTCAGCTTCCATGTGCTCTAGTTGGCGAGAAAGCCAAATCTTTTTTCGCTGATAAACTTCTGGACTATATTTATTTTTCTCGTAATAGATGACACCAGGCAGCACAAGATTAAAAAGGTTGAACGTGCCGACCTTAAAGCTCTTGTTGCGGGGTGAGGTTACAGCAGGTGCTTCAGGTTGGGCGGTGCGACTGCTCTCAATCATGGTATCTCCTATTACATTCGTGACAACTTAAGATAGCATTGCAGGTGACGTTAATAATCCGCAATTATTGTGCCATTGTTCAAAAATTAGATGGGTTTCACTCTTGAGTATGCACGCGCTGAGCAACCTTTACAGCAAGGGGGTATGACGCGCGGAGTAGATTGTATTCTAAACTACAAACCCCTTCTCCCTCCACGCAGGATACCTAAAATTGCTGAAAATATATAAGGGGTTGTAAAAAAAATAAGTTGGTCAGGCGTATGTCTGCGCCCTTATGGGCGCACTTGTGAACTCCACTAAAGATTTTGAATAAGTTGAACGGCTCTTTCTACAATGGGGGGCTTCGGGACCCCCACGATAGTGGGGTTCAAAAACAATTAGACAAAATTGCCCAGCCTTATACATATTTACCCAGTAATAATCCTTAAAAAGGGGTGGCGGTGCGGGCGTTTTATAACTTGGCAACTCCCAGCTTGTGAGATCAAACGCCCGCACCGCCAAGGCGCTTGCATTTTGTCCAGGTTTTCCGCAGGGGTTGGGGGTTATAGATATTGATATTTGTAAAATTGATACTGACAAACTCGCAATAATTTCGTATATCAACAAGGTAAAGCTACTGAAAATTATTAAATGATTCCTCCTGAGCAGCTAATTCAAGAAACTATAGAACGATACAAAATGCGCTCCGCATCTCGCGAGCGCAACATTCGTAAACTTTCATCTGGTTCGGTTTTCGATGCAGACACCCCTGAACGTGTCAGCAGACGTTTAGAAAGAATTGCTCGTAATCCTGTAGCTGCTTCAATTTTATCTGAAGCCAAAATTAACCTAGATGATTTGTCAACAGAGGAGTTTAATCGCGTTGTCCAAGAGCGTATTCTCGGTCAAACAGACCTCATGAGTATTTCTTACTTGGAATATGGACTGAAAGTTTCGCGGTCTATATGTCGCATCATTTTACGCAGCCGCAGTGGCAGAGTGATGGGGTACGGAACTGGCTGCATGGTTTCCCCCCGTTTATTACTGACTAATAATCATGTGCTGTCTTCGGTGGAAGAAGCTATGTCAGCTTTGGCAGAGTTTAATTATCAAAGCAGCATAGATGGGCAGATGTTGCAGTCCTCTGCCTATGAATTAGATCCTGTTACTTTCTTTATCACGAATCGACAACTCGACTATAGCTTGGTTGCCGTTAAAGAAAAACTGGATGATTCTCCAAGCAATTTTGGTTGGAACCCTCTAATTGAAGAACAGGGCAAGGTGATAGTAGGAGAGTACGTTAACATTATTCAACATCCGGGAGGGGAACCAAAGCAGGTAGCGCTAAGAGAAAATCAATTAGTCGATTTGTTAGATGATTTTCTGCACTATCAAACAGACACAGCTGCTGGTTCTTCTGGCTCCCCTGTTTTCAATGACCAGTGGGAAGTTGTAGGGCTCCATCATTCTGGTGTTCCTAAAATGGATAATCAAGGTAACTACTTAACAATTGATGGAAGTATATGGACTCCAGGAATGGGAGAAGACCGCATTGCTTGGGTAGCTAATGAAGGAGTTCGCATCAGCCAGATTATTAAGGACATTAAAAATCAGCAAAATCTATCCCAAGTGCAACGCACTTTGCGTTCTGGGCTATTTGATGGAACTCAGCCACCTTTACCTGTTGTACCTATTGCCAAACAGCAAGAGCAGCAGTCGACGATCAACAGTGTCAATAATGGTATTGTCACCTGGACTATTCCTGTTCAAGTCAGTGTCAGCCTTGGACAAGCAGCGATCGCTTCACCAGTTCAACCTTCTTGTGTTACGGTGCATCCTACTCCAGATTCGCAAAGCGCCAAAACTTTGCCGTCTGATGTCGAATTGCCAGATATTGAAAGCGATGCTGAATTGCAAGCAGAACTCAGACAATTAGAGCGCCTTCGCACTGGAGAAATTCTTTACTATGATGAGGCTGTTGATACGCGCAATCGTGACCAATATTACAGTGAAATTCTAAGAGAATTGAACTCGTTAAACAAGTCCGAATTATTTAATCGCCTGCATCAGTTACTGGAGAAAACCCACACGAGAAAGTTAGGTTATGAGCCGAAAAAGTATTTGTATCCTTGGGTGGATCTGCAACCTGACTTAAAGATTAGAAGTATTTACTCGCATTTGGAATATACACCAGAACAAATTATCCAAGAGGATCTGCTAATTGAAAAAAGGCGAGCATCTCGTTTGCAAGAAATCATACTTAAAGAGTCACTAACGACAGCACAGATTTTAGAAAGGGTAAATACCCTTGAAAGAGATTTACCATACAACTGTGAGCATGTGGTTCCACAATCATGGTTTAAAGATGTGTCGCCTAATCCGATGAAAGGTGATTTACATCATTTATTCGCATGTGAGGTACCATGTAACTCATTCCGAGGAAATAGCCCCTACACAGACTTTGCTGATTTTGATAACTTTGACGAAGGTATCCGTAACAATTGCGGTAAATCTGAAGGTAACAAGTTTGAACCTGGTTTTGGTAAAGGGGAAGCTGCACGTGCTACTCTTTACTTTTTGTTGCGTTATCCAGGCGCGATCGATAACTCGAATAACGAGTACAAACTAGAAAATTTAAAAACTTTACTTGATTGGCATAAGCAATCTTCTATTTCCGAACATGAGAAACACAGAAATATGGCTATTGCCAGTACGTACAAGCAGGGCAACCGTAACCCACTAATTGACTTTCCAGAATGGGCAGACTTAATCGATTTTAGCTTAGGTATTGGGTAAACTATTGACAGACCGAAAGTTAATAGGTAATAAATTAAAAAAGCTCCTAGTATTAGACATACTAGGAACTCTTGAAATTCTTGTTTGTTCATTGCAGTAATGCATTTTTAATTACTGATTGACTCTGCTTTCAGAATTAAGCTCAAGTTCAAATTGGGCTTTTTTTCATATGTATAAATGTGCGACCACTATAGAAATCGCCGCTAGTTAACGCTTGGACTGATTTGACCAAATTGATATTTAAACATATCCAGATGAAGGTAAACTTGTAAGTTACACAATTTACATCCACTATCAATGTAGAAGCGATCGCTCCTAACTTTTGCAAGGAGAACTATTATATGGGTGTAGACGGGGTAGATATAGCGTCGCTGACACAGGGGGCAAACTAAACCGTATAGTTTAAAAATCTGGCTTGTATTTAGAGGTGAGATTTTTTCTAAAGTCTTGTCCTGCATGGGTTTCAGGCATTTGATCTTCCAGGGCGATCGCAATTGGAACATACTTGCAACGAAGTAGGACATTTTTTGGCTGTTTCTTACCCCAAAGAATTGATAATACTTTGGGGTAGAAGCTTCATTTTTTGGTCTACAAACCTTTATCCACAATACTTTCACGGATTTAAAGTTCAAATATACTCTGGTTTTTGGCGTAAAAAATCGTAAATAAAGTTAATAGATACTTCTGTTTTTGTAACCGTACACACCCAAGATTTGCAGCCTTGCGTGATTTTTACTAAAAAGTCTGAAACCTATGCAGAACAAGAGTTTATAGACGAGCTTGCCTAAATCGGACTAGCAAATATTAAACTATACGGTTTAGTTTGCCCTCTGTGTCACCTACGCTATATCTACCCCAAATAGTCACGATTATCTCCCGTATATCCCGAAAATTCTAGGAGTTTGCTGGTCGAAAGTAGGCCATGCCGCTGAATCGACGGCCAATTCACTGTCTCTGCCAGATGATAAATATGTTGGGGTAATTTTGACACATTTTTTCCTTCATAGATGCAATCAAGTTATAACGAAATTTTCAATTGTATGCATCTTACTACCCTATGATTTTTTCAGGTTAATATCGCATCAGTAAAAGACTTCTTACAAAACTATAAAAAATTATTAAACTGACACGATTAAAGGCGGGGCGTTGCTTAATCATGGAATGATTTCTCGCCCAATTAGGAATAAATTTTCGCTGTTTCCACCGTCTATTTATCCCGCTGTCTCTGCAACGCCGAAAAAGTATATGTGGGTGAGCAAAGTAGAGTTTTAGAAAGACTAATACTCACCTACTGTTATCAGTATCCTCTTGGTCAAGGTAATCTTCGACAAGGGAGCGATCGCAGTTTGGACAATCTAAAGATGTCGCGTCCATCATCGATAAGGCAAGTAATGGGCTGCGATCGCTTAACTAAATTTATTATCTGAATTTAGCTCTTAACTTCAATCTCAAAATCAAGATTTTCACTAGTAAACTGTTACCGTTAATAGCATCTTAATAGCAGGACATTGAACACTTTTGCGCTCTCCTCTCCATCGGCAGGGGAGTTTTTTCGTTTAAATAACATCGAATAACTAACCGCAGGCAGTATCTTGAGATTTGCATCAGTTTAATACTTATTGACGCTCACTGAGGTGCAGACGCACCATTGTTGTTATCTTGAAAGAACAGATCTAAACGGACTTCCATAGCTGGAGGTTTCCTCCAACTTCAGTCCTCCTGAACTCCCAAGTTCCCAGGCACACCGCGTTTGCTACAAGTAGCACGATGTTTTCTCCTTTTAGGCAGTGTTGATTCACTGCTGGGCGTTTCAAACAGTGATAGCTGTTTGGGTTCCGGCAAGTCCCGCCGTACCTTATGAATCTGTTTAAGCACTATTCGGGGCCATCTTACCATCAGCCTGAATGGCTGTATTACCTTCTTTTCTCTCACCCCCGGTAATGTTGATGAGCGTGATGCGGCCTATGATGTAACGGAAGGACTGTCAGGCTGGTTGTTGGGCGATAAGGACTATATCAGGCCAGCCCTTACAGAAGACCTAGCAGAACAGGACTTGCATTTGATAACGCCCCTCAAGGCAAACATGAAAGAATCCCGCTCACCTGCTTTCCTTGATCTCTTGAAAAACACCAGACGAAAAATAGAAACCGTCATCGGCCAGCTTACAGAAAGGTTTGGCTTTGAAGCTGTTCGCGCTAAAGACACCTGGCACTATTACGCCAAACTCACAAGAAAACTCCTGGCCCATACCATGTGCTTGCTGATCGCAGGTTCCTTGCAATTTGATTCAATTTTAAAAGTCTGACACGGCGTTACATATGGTGTTTTATGTTAACCAAGCTCAACCATAAACTACCGCTGTAGTTGATGGCTATATAGTTATTTTTGTTAAGTAATAAGTAGATGTGCTTACTAACTCTGGCTGTTGATGGTAAATTTAAGGTTGCTTGGTTAGAAATGACTATAGCGATCGCTGATAATTCCTACACACTTGAGGTTTGTATCCATGCACTCATGGGAGACACCAGCCGTTAACAGAATGTGGTTGGTGTTTTTTATCTAGCATAAGCTAGAAGACTCCCGCTACACGAAGTTAGCGGGAGATGAATAGCGGTCAAAAACGAAACACCCCTGAAACAAAATCGAGTGAAACGAGATAAGTGGAAGGGGTGGTTGAGTTTTTGACAATAAATATGGTAGTCTACTTGATAGTAATTCGGTCAGGAAATGATAGTCTACGAAGCAAAAGCAGAAGCAACAAAAGAGCAGTTACTCAAAGCGAACGAGGCTTTGAGGACTGCTATTTTTGTTAGAAATTCCTGCTTGCGCTATTGGATGGATGGTCATGCCAAGACTGGTTACGATTTGAATAAATACACGAAAGCTCTATCGGATAATCCTGCATTTCCTTGGGTATCAAAACTCAACTCAACGGCAAGGCAGGCAATGGCAGAACGTGCGTGGGCAGCAATTTCCAGTTTTTTTGAAAATTGTAAAAATAAGAACTTTAATTTCGGCTTCTTTAAGATCCGGATCAAACTTGATACACTGCCCCCGATAAAGGGCGGGGTAACATCCCGCGCTTGGGTTGAATTTAGGGGGTAGCGCGTCCCTTCTTTTACGTTTACCCGATTGCCAATCATAGTAACGAGTCAAAAACGATGAAACCTGCCCCAAGACAAACTCAATAGCCGCTCGGCGCAGGTAGGACGGGAACTTATAAAACCGTGCACACCCCGGATTAAATCTAGTCAACTTCATTAAAAACATTAAGTCCGTATCCTCCCGACGTATGCGTAAAGAATACGGTGAATACTTGGAAAAATATTTATGGAGCGGGGAATTTTGGAATGATGAAACAACTATTATTTCCGTGGGAGCGAGTGCAAGTATTGACGTATTAATTTCTTATATCCAGATCAGGCTGTACTGCTGATAGATCCTGACCGCCGCTAACTACCGCTTGACCCTTCCAAGCGTAGGATGCGCGGCGGATTTGCTCAAAAATTCAAACTATGAGTGGTCGGCAAAAAAACCTACTCTGTGCAACTTACAGAACAAGAAAAAAGGCTGTTGCAGCCAACTTGCGATCGCCCGGAAAACGAGTTAAAGCAAAGCTAAACGCGCCAAAATCATACTTGCGACTGCGGAATATCCGGAATGGACAGATGCTCAAATTGCAGAAAACATAGGTTGTTCACCAGCTCTGGTACGAAAATGGCGAAAACGTTGGTGTCTTGCCTCGTAGTTTGGAAGAAGCACCACGTCCAGGTCGTTCGCCCCCGTCTGTTTCAGGCAATTGTGCGAGCGCAAGTGACAGCGATCGCTTGTAGCAAACCAGCAGATTTTGATATCCCTTTGGCAAAGTGGAGTTGTAGTGACATTGCTACGCAATTAATCACATTGGGCATTGGGCATTGGTGGCAGAGCAAAACTGGATGGAAAAATATTTTAAATAACTTACGCGCGCGGCATATAAGCAAAATTTTTCTTATACTTAAATATGGTGTTATGAGCGTGTTTTTAACATCATATAAACAATCCAATCGTCAATAATTTAAGGAGATTGCGACTGAATATATTTTTGCAACACAACCCTGGTAATTGCCAAAGCATTTGCTAGTTTAGTATATTAATAAAAAAACATAATATCAATATAAATACTCTCTACAGAATTAAGAATAATTTAGGATAATTCAAAAAGTTTAAGCAAAGTATATATAATACTTTAGAGGTGTTGATTTACTTCTCAAACTCTCACTCCAAATTCATATCCATTGCTCTTAAGTTTATAAATTTGCTATTAGTTATCGATTTTATTCATGGGTATTGGCTTTAAACCAAAAAGGAATATAAATCACTATGTCTGCACCATTTAGTAATTTGAGAAATAAGGGCATTATCTTTGCAATGGTCGGGGTTGGAGTAGGAGCAGTCATCTGCTTATTTCCCAACAGCAACAACATTGTTAAGACATTAGGAACTTGGTTAGCGGTGGGTTCCATGGGTTCCTTGGTGGCTACTCAGTTTATTGTCGATTCAGCTGAAAGCCTTTATGAATCTTTGCGTGAAGAAAATGAAAAAAAGTTTTTAATAAATCACAGACAGATTAAAGAATTAGAATCTCAAGAGAAAGTGATTCAAGCCTTAGAAGCTGAGTTACAAATTGCGTGTATCAAGCTTAAAAAGCGTGAAAATAGTGATTTGGGAGCTGCTATAAGTTTTATTCAAGTAAGCTTTGATAAATGTCAAACCCAGATATCAAAATTACTTGAAAGGGCAAAAAAACAATACCCAGAAATTAAAAACTGGATGAAAATCGCATCCGATTTTGATAGCTATATTAAAGATTATTCAGCACAAATAAAAGTATTAAGTAATCAGTCTAGTGCTGAAGAATTGATTGAAACATCGTTAGCAGTTCAATACGGCGTTATTTATTATGGTTCGCTCTTAAAAATAAAAATACTTAATTCTGTTATTATCTATCTACGTCAGCAACTGGATGAGGTGATGCCAGTTGAGCAACAGACCCAAGTAGTGGAACACTCAAAAGTCTCCTACCAAAGGTACGTAGAGGGTTTGTCAGGTGGTACACTTTACTCCTGATGTCTGTGCCAGATGTCCTTTACGAGAACGCTGTACTGCAAGTAAAACTGGACTTAGCACCCACTTGCATTCTAAATTCCGATCTCATTGGCACACTTACATCTCGAATTGTTCGCCATTCCGAATTAAAGGATAAACTGCATATGGCACCACTACCGATTGAGGTGGAACCAAAGCCTATTAGAGTGATGCGGTATGAACGCAATCAGCAAAATTCTGCCCATTGCTCACGACTCGGGTCTGTCAGTAGGATTGTGTAAATGGTTCACGGTTATGGGTGATGAATTATCAACCGTAACGACAAGAACAGACCATGACGACCACAAAGACACGAACGAAAAAAGCCTCTTCCCGGTTTCGGCAAGAGTTGTTGGATGAACTGTTGACCGAGATCAAGGAACCCTCCTCAGACGTGTTCAGCACAGCCGGGATGTTCCAAGAACTGAAAGCCGCCCTGATGGAGAGGATGCTGGAAGGGGAACTGACCCATCACTTGGGATATGGCAAGCATACCCAGGCCCGCGAAACAACGGAAGACCAGCGCAATGGCAGCTATCCGAAAACCGTGCATACCGGACAGGAAACCGTCACCATTCAGGTGCCCCGTGACCGGGATGGGGATTTTAGACCCCAACTCCTGAAGAAAGGACAACGCCGCCTGGAGGGCTTTGACGATAAAGTGCTATCCCCCCTCTATGCGCGGGGCATGTCCATGCGCGAAATCCAAGAACATCTGTACGAAATATACGGTACAGACGTTTCAGCGGAATTAATCTCAGAAGTCACCGATAGTGTTCTGGAGGAGGTAAAAACCTGGCAAAGCCGCCCATTGGATGCGGTTTATCCTATCCTGTACCTGGGTACCTGGATGCCCTGGTGGTCAAAATCAGAGAAAACAATCAGATTGTGCAGAAATCGGTGTTCCTTGCCATTGATGTCACCCTGGAGGGCAAGAAAGATATTCTGGGCATCTGGCTGGCTAAAAACGAGGGGGCAAAGTTCTGGATGGCTGTCCTGACCGAGATCAAAAACCGAGATGTCCAGGATGTCCTGATTGCCTGTGTTGATGGGTTGACGGGCTTTCCAGAGGCCATCAATGCTGTTTTTCCCCGCACGATAGTGCAGCTTTGTGTGGTTCACCTGGTGCGGAACAGTTTGCGGTTCATCCCTAGCGGGAAGTCGCGGCAGACCTGAAATTGATCTACACTGCTCCCACCGTCCAGGCCGCTGAGGCAGCCCTGGCCGCCTTCCAGGAAAAATGGGACGATAAATACCCAACCATCTCTAACACCTAGCAACGCCGCTGGCAGGAAATCATCCCTTGCATCAGCCTGCCCGCAGATATCCGCCGGGTCGTTTATACCACCAACACCATCGAGGCGGGCAACCGCCAGGTCAGAAAAATCATCAAAACCAAAGGAGCCTTCCCCAATGACGATGCTGCCCTGAAACTGATCTTTTTAGCCTTGAAAAACACCCAGAAAAAATGGACACTGCCCATCAGAGAATGGAAATTAGCCCTCAACCAACTAGCGATCCTTTTCCCAGAAAGACTGCCCTAACCCTGTGCCAGTTTACACAAACTATCTGATAGACTCCACGACTCCCAATGCACTCGCGATGGATATCGTCAGTTAGCAGTGATACACCAGACAGCCACAAATTTTTGCAACACAACCCTAATTTTTACATAACAGTCAATCACGGGAAAATCCCACAACCAAGGACGAAAATACCTCTTCCCTGTCAAGAATTCACTGTTAAGAGTTCCCTATTTTCAAGACAGGAATAGACTGAAACCCTTATACAAAAACCTTTCACACTTCGCCTTTTCAAATCCCATGCATAAGATGAGAGTAAGGGCTTTTGTGCATCAGATTTTCATCGTAGAATAAACCAAGATATTAATTTGGAGAATTTCCAAATGAGTAATACTTCAGCGGTGCAAAAAATTACAAGCAATCCCTTACTCAGTAAATTTAATTTAAGAGTAACGAAGAAACAAATCTTATTCAGTACTCTAATTGTATCGCTTAGTTTAATAGGTTTGGGTGCTTTCTGGTTCGCTTCTAGGTATAAATTCGACAATAAAATGTCAGTAAAACTGCAAGAATTATCTAATGCCGAATATCCAGAAAATCCCGCAGCATTAAGCACAAATTTCCAAAGGTATTCCAGCAGGAAATTAACAATTCTTAAGAAAGATGGCACTAACTTTGATTTTGTGCTAGAGCCGACAAACGCAAGAACAGCAAAGATAGTTGTAAAAAATGTTGATCTAAGCCTTTTAGTACCTAAAGCACCTGAGTGGACTAAAAAAGATAAAGGTTTAGAAGTCATTGCTTTTACAGACAGAGAATGGAACAGACAACAGGTTAGTTTTCCTGCTAATTCAGAAAATATAGAAATTAGTGGAGGAGATGGTTTTGAAAAGCAAAATCTTGCAGAGATTGCATTGGCTAACAATTGCTTAAATGCAGGGTATTGGGAAATCTTACTTTTCACTAAAGAAAGTGGGAATAAAGCTCTTTACTACCAAAGTTGGTTCACGTTCCCAATGGGACATTACAAAAATATATTTGAAAAAATTAATAATATGTCCTATTGGAAGCATCGGTGGAGATTAGAACACTGGCAAGACCCGGCTGGTACGGTAGTTAATACAAATTTGCTCAGGGAAGTAATAGATGAAAAAGAAGCTCCGGCAAAATTCCCACTTGATGAAAGAATAATTTCATCCGGAGAGCAAAGTAGAAAAATTAGAACTACACTCGCCAAAAATCTGACAACTTGGGGAGATTTTTACAATGATGCTACGGAAATAAAATTTGCTTCTTTTCGACCACCAGGATACTATGATTCTGAAAAACCTTGGTTTAATCAATACTGGAGAATTGGTAAATTTGAAAAAGCTATTTTGAGAAACATTCAACCTGTAGGTGTTAAGCAAAAATTGCAGGAAATTGAGTTAGTGTTTAAAGACACAAAGAATGGTGAACAAAATCGGCTATTCATCAGTGGCGTCAACCTCAAAGGACTTCCTCAATTAACTGTAAACGACTATTCCAAAGGCTTGTATATGCCGATGGGAATTGGAATACCTCCTTTTTACCAAAGCTACGAAGAATTACAAAAGAATCATCCAGATAAAAGCCCTTACTTCAGTGTTTTGCTTGATTCAAAGAATAGATGGATAGATCACCATAGCTTAGCTGTTGATGGGCCAGTTATGCACCTTGATAAAGACAATCCAAACCTCCTGCATCTTTACTTGCTATCTTACGAAAGGAATACTTTAGTTGCTCATTTCTTAATCAACCTGGAATGAGTGAATTAGTGGTTCTCAGATGACTATTTCAAGAGTAAAATCTGAAAAAGAGGAAAACAGAGAAATTTTGGATTTTTCTTTGTTTTCCTCTTTTATCTAAGGTTATTTTATCAATTCTGGTTAACCTAATTCGGATAACTTTGCTGCTTAAGATATTTGTGAACCATTTGTAATAATTCTTGGGACTGTGGGGGCTTGCCTAAAAACTCAGTTGCGCCAACCGACATAGCACGGGCACGGTCAATTTGAGTATTCCGCTCTGTCAGAATAATAATAGGTGTATTCCGAAAAACGGGAGTGTCTCGCAAAAATTTACAGATGCTATAGCCATCAGCATTTGGCAGGAGCAGGTCTAACAAAATTAAATCAGGCTTGTGTTCAATGAGTTGGGAGAAACCTCGCATTGGCTCTGGAATACTCAACATTTGATACCCCGATGGCATCAAAATTTTTCTTAAAGTGTAAGCCAACACGGGACTATCATCAATGCAAGCGATTAAAGGCTGTTTCTGAACAGATGTGACAGGCTTGCTTTCTGATAGGGGGTATGTTGTCACAACTGTCTGTTTGACATTCGGTAATGGTAAATCTGGAATGTTTTGAAATTCCAGCACACCCTTTTCAAACCAAGGTATCAAGGAGAGGGTTAGCTCTGTCACCGATTTTTCCTGCTCTAGGGCAATATCCCATAAAGCGAACTTATTTTTGAAATACTTCTTCTCTAAAACCGGGAGTTCCTGAAAGTCTACTGTTGGCTTCAAAACTGGTGCGAGAGTGGGGCTAAGGTGGCCTAGACCAGCAGCTTGCCATTTTTGTCGTGCGTTCGTTGCTTGTGCAAGAACTGACAGTATTTCCCTGGAAGACAAAGCTACAAGCGAGGGGACATGTAATATATCTGTTTTACTAGGTTTCCAGTTGCTTTCAAAGTCTGTGTGGCTACTTAATTCAAAAAAACATTCTTGGACAATTGTACGAATTACTAATTTGGCTTGGATTGCACTCAGTTGCCTTTGACTGATTCCTTGAACAAGAAGGTGACATTCCCAAGGTTGATCTCCCGATAATTGTAAAGGCTCAACACCCCAGTTCCAGTTAGGACAATGTTGCTTTAAAGCTCTGTTCCAGCGCCTCACAGGATGCACCTCACTTGTGACATAGGTCAATTTACCATCACTTAAGTGAAGATTCCAAACGACTGTATGCTTGTGTAGAACAAGCACTCCATCACTAGCATGTTTACTCAGGTTGTTTAATTCTTCAGCCAGCCTTGTTAGTATCATTTGAAACAATTGCTATCCGCTCTCAATCATTATGCCGTAGCTTAGATCCTAGTTAATTGCTTGTATGATTGTGTTGCAAAAACTGGTGCTGAAGGATAGTGATTGCTCATATTTTGTGTAATATAATTTAATTTCTAAGACGAATTATCCACCAAGTCGTTATAAAAGGAGACAGCCCTAATAAGCTCATAATTTCTTGCTGTAGAAGATTTAAAGTGAAGTTATAAAAAGCACGTAATAATCGTTCAGCAGTGGGTATATCAGTCTGTTTCTTGGGATTATGGGGATATAGCCCAGTAAGAGTTTTGCTCTGTGCGATCAGTTTAGGTTTCAACAACAGTTTCCTGACACTCATAATCGAAACTAAGTAACCCTTCGACTCGGTGTTGGCGAAGAATCTCTGTTGCTTTTTGCAACAAAACCTGTGCTGTATAAGTACTCTTCTTGCACAGATGCTTACTTCCACACAGATTGAGGTATAATTTGCGGAGTCTACGAAACTGCCACAGGTGTTGACAGTTCTTAGGCACTTGCGTATGTAACTAGTGCAGGGAGGCTATATGGAAATCATCGCAAAACGCCGATGCAATCCAACGACTCTGGCGCAGTTGCTTGAGATTTTAGGGTATTATTTAAAGTTGCCCGCCTGCTTCTTAGACTTAAGGGGAAAATTTAGGTATTTCCCTGCCTCAAAAACGTCAATTTTGAAGTGATATCAAGGTTGCTAAAAATTTTCAGGGTGTTTTTTGCTTTATGTAGCAGCCCAGTAAAACTTAATCACATTAGTTTGCCAATGCTTGCCAAATTTTTCTGGTAAGGATAATTCGTGACAAGCTAAGACGCAATTAATTTTGTCAATTCGTAATAATCCTTAAAATTGAGTGAAATATGAGGTGTTAAATTCAGCTTGGTACTGTATTTTCATAGCAAGAAAGAATGATGCGTTTAAATCCGCCTACCTTAGCGAAGCTCCTCCGTTTGCGAAGCGTGTCCGAAGGACATAGGAGGCGGAGCCTCCCTAAAAATTGTGTTTACTAACCCGATTTTACCAATATTTTAGGTATGAATCTTATTGACAAACCAGCCGTAACCTTAACTTGTCAGCAATGGGTAGGGGTCTTGGGTCAAACACTTACCTTGTGCAGTTCAGGGCAAATTCTGTTTATTTGTGTCTACATATTTACTAAGGTTATAAATGGGTTAATTAAGCAGATATTGAATTCCCCTAATTTACTTACCTTTGCTTCCATTCTTTAAAAAGGAATGGATTTTCTAGAATTTATGGAGTTATATCTAACCAATCATGTTTAGAAAAATTTTCCAAAAATTGCCAGATCAACTCAAACTTCAGAATCAATTCATACTATTGCTGCTTTTAAGCACCATTATTCCTGTTTCTATCGTGGGATGGTACGGTATTTATTCTTCCACCAGCGCCCTATCGAAAGTTGCAAAAGAACAGCTGGAGGCTGAATCAAATAAAGAAGTCAACGATATCAGTGGATTTTTAAATGGTGTTAGCGATGACGTTTTATTCTTGAGCAAAATCCCCCCAATTCAAGGTATCATCCGAGCAAGAAAAGATGGCGGAGTAGATGGACAAAATAATTTATCGTACAACAGTTGGGTTGAACAGTTGCAGACTACCTTTACTGCCATGATGGAGCGTAAGCCCCGTTATATGCAACTCCGATATATAGACGAAAAAGGCCAAGAATTGGTGCGAGTTGATTCAGATGGCTCTAACATCAAAGTTATCCCCGAAACTAAACTGCAAAACAAGGGAGATAGGCCATATTTTAGCGAGACTATGAAGTTGTCTGTTGGGAGTATCTACGTCTCACGGGTGGATCTAAACCAGGAAAACGATCAAATTGAACGACCTTTTAAACCAGTGATTCGATACGCTACACCAATTATTGACTCAACTGGTCAAAAAAGAGGAATTGTCATTGCCAATGTATTTGCCGACAAATTCATAAAAGCGTTTAAAGAGGATAATAAAGAAGTAGAGAAGGGAAATAAAAACAAAGGTACAGAGAAGTTTCTGGTCAATCAAGACGGCTACTACATCTCCCATCCCAATCCTGAAAAGGAGTGGGGATTTGAGTTCAAAAATAATGAGAAATTAGACAAAGATTATTCTGTAGAAGTCGCTAAGCAAATATTGGGCAGTGAAAAAGGATTTATTGACAAGGGAGGTTATTTGTTTACCTACCATCGAGTCGATCCCAGTCCAAATCAACCGGAATTCTTAGTAGTTATTAATAAAGTCCCAAAGGATAGAGTTTTTGCTGCTGTCAACTCGTTTAAAATTGTTACCTCCCTGATTATTGTTGTTTCTCTAGCTGCGATCCTGCCTTTGGGAGTTGTCAGGGCACGCCAACTGGTAAATCTGATTAAGCAACTAATTAATGGAATATCTTCCTCTAGTCAGCAAATTTTCTCTGCGTTGGAACAGCAAGAACGCATAGCTAGTCTGCAAGCGGCTTCAGTACATGAAACCACTACGACTATGGATGAACTGGAAGCCTCCTGCCGACAATCAACTCAGCAAGCCAAAGCCGCTGCTACCGCCGCACAGCAAGCTCTTTCGCTTGCGGATAATGGCACCCAAGCAGTGGGAGAAAGCCTGGAAGGAATGTTCCTCTTGGAGGAGAAAGTAGCAGCAATCGCCGAACAAATTGTGCATCTGAGCGAGCAAGCCAGCCAAATTGGCAGTATTTCCCAAATTGTTTCTGAATTGGCAAACCGAACTAATATATTGGCGATCAATTCCTCAGTTGAAGCTGTCCGTGCCGGAGAGTATGGTAAAGGCTTTGCTGTGGTTGCTAATGAAATTACCAAATTATCCGACCAAAGTCAAAAATCTGCTGAAAAGATTAATGTCCTGGTTTCTAAAATCCAGAAGGCGATTAATTCAACAGTGATGGTAACAGAAGAAGGCACCAAAACAGTAAAGACGGGAGTGGAAATTGCTCAAAAAACAGATCGAGCTTTCGCCGGAGTGGCGGATGCCATTAACAATATGGTTTTAAACAATCAACAAATTTCGCTAAATCTCAAGCAGCAATTAGATGCTATCCAACAAGTTGTCCAAGCAATGGACACCATCAATAGGGGAGCAAAGGAAACTGCCACTGGCATTAGTCAAACTAGATCCGGTACCGAAGAACTTAACGCAACTGCCTTAATTTTGAAACGGATGGTATAGCTCAAAAAAGTAAATTGGGATGTTTTTTACTGACCAATGACTAATTATGTTTATAGAAGACGAAGAACTCCGGAATCTATATAAAATTTCCGGCGAAGAAAATTTGCAAAAACTAACAGATGGTTTGCTGCACCTACAAAAGCATCCTGATGATGAGGCTACCTTAGAAGAATTGCTGAGAGTAAGCCACATCCTCAAAGGTGACTCCAGAATTGTTGGAGTAGAAGATGTGGTAACTCTCACTACTCAAATCGAAAAGATTCTCTTGAGCCTAAAACGCCAAAATACCATTTTTACTTCACATGTGAGCGATTGCCTCTATCAAGGATTAGATGCGATTGGTTTTTTGGTATACGAAGCCGTTACTGGTGAACTAGTTGGAGTAGATATAGCCGAGATACTTGATCGGTTGACGGCGGCAGTTTTGGAGTCAAAACCACAAGAATTGGAAGTGGTTCCACAAGCGCAACCAGATATTTCCTCGCAAGAATCCGTTGCTCGGGATAATCAATATACTACAATCACCAATCAGTATAAAGATGTTTCAGGACACGTCTGTGCAACAATCAACAGCAATTCTTCCGTACTGACATCTTCCTTTATAGAAGACGCAGATATAGAAGATGCAGAACTTCGAGTTATTTACCAAACTGCTAGCGAAGAACATTTGCAGAATCTAGCAGCTGGTTTGCTGCACCTACAAAACCAGCCTGAAGACGAAGCCACATTGGAACAGTTGCTGCGAGAAGCCCATAGCCTTAAAGGCGACTCCCGCAATATAGGGGTAGAAAATGTAGTCACCCTCACCCATCAACTCGAAGAGATTCTCTTGAGCATTAAACGTCAAGAAATCATCTTAACCCCACAGTTATGCGATCGCCTCTATCAAGCACTAGATACGATCGCTCTTCTGGTACAAGAAGCTGTTATCGGTCAACCCAGTGAGGTGGATGCATCCCTTGTTGTTAACAACTTGATGGCAGCAATTTCTGCATCAACAATTCAAGAATCGTTACCAGTTTCTCCTAAAGTTCCATCACTCCCTGCCAAAATTCCTATTAAAGCAGCAACTGATGATTTGCTCTCTCCATCTTTAGGTGTTAGTCAACCCTACCAAATCGATACTATTCGTGTTCAAACTCGTTATCTCGACGCCTTAATGACACAGGTTGAGGAACTAACTGTCACCAAAATCGCCATAGCTCATGCTGCTACTGAAATTGAGGAAATGGCAAGCTTGTGGGAAGAGTGGAAAGCTGTTGATAGCCAAGAACAATACCTTGATTCTTCATCTTTGGACACCAATTCCTACGCAGAGCGCTTAGAAAAAACTATCAACTCCCTGAGAACTTCGATTCAGGAACACAGCACGAAACTAGACATTATTAATGGGGAATTAAAAGAAAAAATTCGCACCGTACGGCTTCTACCTCTATCCACTGTGTTTAAATTGCTTCGCCGTACGGTGCAGGATTTAGCTAGGCAACAATCAAAAGAAGTCGAATTAATCATTGCTGGAGAAGAAATAACCGCTGACAAACGCATTCTCGAAGAAATCAAAGACCCCCTGATGCATATGGTTCGCAATGCCATAGATCATGGTATCGAGACTCCCAGCGAGCGAGAAAAACTTGGCAAACCTCCCGTCGCCACTATTTGGCTTAGGGCCTATCAAACCGCCACCAATATTACGATCGAAGTGACAGATGATGGGCGAGGGCTAGACATTGAGAAGATAAAACAAACCGCCGTCAAACGTGAACTGTACAGTCCAGAGGAACTGACAAGCATGACTCCAAGCCAGATTCATGACCTAATTTTGGCTCCTGGCTTTTCGACCCAAACTTTTATTACAGAAATTTCTGGCAGAGGTATCGGGTTAGATGTAGTACGCACCAGCGTCGAACGGCTCAAAGGCAATATCCAGATAGAATCAACTCCTGGTCAAGGATGTACCTTCCGCATCGACCTAAGTACAACCTTGGCGATCGCCAATGTACTGCTGTTTGAAGTACAAGGTATTGTCCATGCTCTACCAATTGAGTTTGTGCAGAAGACTTTACTTATCTCCCCAGAGCAAATTATTACCAATGAAGACCGTACAACCATTAACTTGGATGGTCAAGCTGTTTTAGTTGCGAATCTGGCTGATTTGCTGGAATTATCAAACTCTCCTGGTTATGACCGTATCGCAAAATTTGAGCAACTCCCTAGCAGCCTGCAACCTTGTATCTTGCTCAAGGTGGGAGAAGAACAATTTGGATTTTTTGTCGATCGTCTCTTGAACACTCAAGAAGTGGTTATTAAACCTCACAGTCAGTTATTGAAGCGGGTGCATAATATCACTGGAGTAACCATTCTCGGTTCTGGGGAAGTTTGCATAATTCTTAACCCCTCATATTTGCTCAAATCTTTGCAGCAGCAAACCATGCCCACAGTTTCTGTTAAACCAAGGAAAACAGTTAAAAGGAAGCCGCTCATACTCCTAGTAGAAGATTCCACTCCCGTTCGCACACAAGAAAAACGCCTCTTGGAGAAAGCGGGATATGAAGTGGTAGTAGCTGTGGATGGACTAGATGGCTATAACAAACTAAAAACCCATGATTTTAATGCGATCGTATCTGACGTGGAAATGCCCAATCTTGATGGCTTTTCACTCACAGCCAAAATTCGTCAACATCCAGAATATCAAGCATTGCCGATAATTCTAGTCACAACGCTTGTTGATAATGAAAATAAAAGAAGGGGATCTGATGCAGGGGCTAATGCATATATTATGAAAAGCAATTTCAATCAAGATGTTCTTTTAGAAATATTGGAAAGACTTGTTTAATAGTGTTGATTGTTAACTGTTTGTTCTACCTTGTACTTTCAGGGCGTAGCCCTTCTCGTAGAGTAGCCGAATAAGGCACGCCTACATCTATTTTTTCAATCAACCAACAACTACCAACTAAAAACTAACGATTAAAAACCAATAATTAATGACTATTCGAGTTTTGTTAGTTGAAGATTCACAGCTTGCTCTAATATTCTTGAAAAGAATTTTAGACTCATCACCGCAAATTGAAGTCGTAGGAGAAGCTCGCACCGGCTTAGAAGCTTTGACACTGATTCCCAAAGTTGAACCAGATGTCATTTGTACAGATCTCCATATGCCCCAGATGAATGGTCTGGAGTTTACATCTAAAGTTATGGCCCTCTATCCTCGACCGATTTTGGTAATTAGTGTTTCCGTACAAATAGAGGATACCAAAAATATTTTTCAGCTTTTAGAAGCAGGGGCAGTAGATATTTTTCCTAAGCCAAATACAGGACTAGCAGCAGATGATGAGGTATTCAAGCAGGAGTTAGTTAAGAAGATTAAAATCCTATCAGGAGTAAAGGTTTTTAGAAAAAGACCGAAACTTTCCATACAAGCACAGAATTTACAGGCAAGAGATCTTTCTACTTTCTCTTCTAAGAAGTCCTACCCCAAGCCAAAAATAGTAGTCATTGGTGCATCTACAGGTGGTCCACAAGCCCTCAAAGAATTATTAACTCAATTACCATCGGATTTTCCTATACCAGTGATTTGCGTGCAACACATTTGTTTTGGTTTTTTACAAGGATTAATAGATTGGTTAGCCGTCAGTTGTCAGTTACCCATTCAAATTGCTCAAGCTGGGGATATGCCAAGACCAGGGAAGATTTATTTTCCACCAGAACAACTACATTTAGAACTTGATGCAAGGGGTCGATTTATTTGCTCTGACTTACCACCAGTAGCAGGACATCGCCCTTCTGTAACAGTCGCATTTGAATCCGCAGCCAAGTTCTATGGCAAAGCATGTGTAGGAATCTTGCTGAGTGGTATGGGTATAGATGGGGCGGAGGGAATGCAGGTGATCGCTCAAGCTGGCGGTTTTACTATCGCTCAAGATGAAGCTACTTCCGTAGTGTTTGGAATGCCTAAAGCAGCAATTGAGCTAGGAGTCGCGCAACAGGTTTTACCAATTAATGCGATTGCCCGTGTCATAGTCGAGAGGACGCGCAGCGGTGAGCCAGCGCGTAGAACAGGGGGTTCCCTCCAAAGCCCCCGAGCCCCCTCCCATGAGCGATTGGACTAGACGCCCGCTTTCAAAGGCTTCTGGTCGAGAACCGAAGGGCTGAACGTAAGGGTAGGGCGTCTACGTGATTACCAATGCTGCTAACTCTGTAGCAGAAACAGTTCCCTTGATGTGTGGAGAGAAGAACCAGGAATCAAAGTGTCACAAACAGAACCTTTAAGTGTAGGACTAACAGAAGCGTTTATTCAGTTAATAGCCAATCATACTGGACTCAATATTAGAGAGCGAGATCAAGCAAATTTAAGCGAAAAAATATTTACTAGAATGAACGAACTCAAAATATTGTTTCCAGAACTCTATTATCAACTATTAGCGTCTTCTACTATATATAGCCATCTGGAATGGCGAAAACTTGTTCTATTGCTCACTAATATTGAAAGTTACTTTTTCAGAGATAAAGAACAGTTTAATCTATTACGAAATTGTATTATTCCTGAAATAATTCAATGCAAACAAAATTATAAAACTATCCGTATTTGCAGTGCAGGATGCTCAACAGGGGAAGAACCTTATTCTCTCGCTATTCTTCTGAAGGAACTCATTCCCGATTTAGATAGATGGAATTTGATGATTTTAGGTGTAGACATCAATCAAGAAGCGCTGAAAAAAGCTAAACGAGGGATTTATACAGCTTGGTCTTTGAGGAGCATCGAACCGCAAATAATGCAGCAATATTTTCGATTGATTAACAATCAATACTATCTTGATAAGCAGATTCAGCAAATGGTAAAATTTAAATATACAAACTTAGTCAAAGATTCATTTACTCAACCTTACTCTGAATTTAGAGATATTGACTTAATTATTTGCCGTAATGTTTTCATTTACTTTGAAGCCTCAGCAATTGCAAAAGTATTAGATAAATTTCACGATGCTCTCCAACCTTTCGGGTATTTAATCACAGGTCACGCGGAACTTATCGAGCAGAATTTAAGCAAGTTTCATACGAAAGTATTTCCAGAATCACTTGTCTATATTAAAAAATAATTAATAATATTATAATATGAAAGAACATTTTTACCTCACCTTTAGCTTAAATAACTACCTCTGCGGCATTAGCACAGTTTACGTTGAAGAGATTGCTGCGCTGCCAGAGTTGACACTAATTCCAGAAGCCCCTCGGGAAATCGTTGGTGTTTTTAATCTCCGGGGAGATATAGTGCCAGTGATGGATTTAAATATTCTCTTTGGCTATCAATCACCAGATTATCACTTAACAAATAGTATAGTAGTTTTAAGGTCGGAAGGATTACGACTAGGCATCATTGTTAATCAAGTTCATAAAGTGAAAGATATATCCTTAGAGGAAATTACCACCGAACTTGATTGCAAACAAGAATTGCTGATAGTTGAACAAATAAAAAAAATTATTACTGGTGTTGCTAGAATTGGAAGAGATATTTTCATCTTAAGCAATCCAGAAAATTGGCTAAGCTATGCAGAAAAACAACAAGTGTTGTCTTTGAAAAACTTCCTTTTAGAACAGAAAACTTTTTTGAGTCATAATATATATGAATCTCAACCCAATGACTCAGAATTGTTATTGTTCCAAGAGCATGATAGTCACTATAACAGAGAACTTAGGAACGCCCACACAGTGGGGTTGAGAGGAAATCCTTGCAACACGCTGCCTCTTGTATTTTGCCCTAATGCAACTTTAGAAGAAAGAACAATTTTTAGACAACGAGCAGTTAATCTTAGTCTCCCACTAGAAAGTCAGGATTTCAATAAATTTACAACTCTAGCAGTAATTGCTTTAAATGGTTATCTTTTTGGCATTAATTTAGAAATGGTGCGGGAGTTTACTGTTATACGCCAAGTAACTCCCATTCCTTGTTGTTCAGCCCATATCATCGGTAATATGAATCTGCGAGGTGAAGTACTCACCTTAGTTGATATTCGTGGGTTGTTAAATTTGCCGCCGAAGGGTATACTTGATGGATCTAAGGCAATGGTTGTAGAGGTTGAGGGTATAGTTGCTGGTGTAATCGTGGAAGAAGTTTGCGATGTGATGTTTTCCCTCAACTTACAAAACATAACGGCAGTACCGACTGCTATCCATTCAATCAGTGATGAGTACTTTCAAGGAGCAGCTTCCTATCATGAAAAAATAATCAGCATTCTGGATATACCAAAAATTTGGCGTTGCCTGATAGAGGGGTAGTATCAAGGGTTCTGTTGCAAAAAATGTTTGGAGTGATAACTGCTGGGAAGCAAGATTGATTTATGCAGCAACTCCAAAAATTTGAGACAAGAATTCTACTTGACCTAAAATGTCTCCTTTTGCCACTCCTTGGAGCTGTCCTTTTCTAATTGTGTTCATCATTTCATAACCAATAATTGTCCTTCTAGCGGTGTGAAATGATTTGAAGCCAAGACCAGGATTGACTAACTTCTTGATAAACCTATGGTCTTGCTCCACAAGATTATTTAGATATTTGTTTTGGCGTAACTCACAAGCTTGAGTCAATGTTGATTCGGCTTTCAACTCTTCAATGGATGTTGGATAAGCCGCGTTTTTGTCCACATTAATTACACGAGGAAGTTGATTGCAAGTTATCTTTAAAGCTTTGCAGAAGAAACGTTTAGCTGCTCGTTTATCTCTTTTGGCACTCAGCATAAAGTCAATAGTATTGCCAGCAGAATCAACAACTCGGTACAAATATTTCCACTTACCTTTCACCTTGATATAGGTTTCATCCACGCGCCAGGAATTATTTGTCGGCTTGAGATGTGAACGACACCGTTTTTCTAGTTCTGGGGCATAGTGCTGCACCCATCTATATATAGTCGTATGGTCAACGCTTAGCCCCCTCTCGGTCATCATCTCCTCCAAGTTGCGGTACGACAATGGATACCGAAGATACCACCCCACGCACAGCAGGATGATTTCGGCTTGATAGTGCCGCCACTTAAACGGATG